>JBGUME010000251.1:0-13769 GCA_045116695.1 Anaerovoracaceae bacterium
ACTTGAGCTGACTCTAACAGGACGTAACTGCGGACTCGAAGAGCGTGCTCCGATGTGCGGTGTGCCTTATCACTCAGTCGATCAGTACATCGTCAGGCTGGTGAACAACGGTCATAAGGTCGCCATCTGTGAACAGGTTGAAGACCCGGCTGAAGCAAAGGGTATAGTAAAACGCGAGATAACAAAGATATATACTCCGGGCACTCTTGACATAGCCGATAACGGCAGGGGAGAAAACAACGTATATATCGCTTCGGCATGCGTATCGGATGCCATGACTGCTGTAGCTCTGGCGGACATAACCACCGGAGAGCTTTCGGCATACGAATACGAGACCGAATATGAGAATGGCAAGGTCTCATTTATTCGCCTTTTAAACGATCTTTCCGTACTGGATGTAAAAGAACTCGTAATAAGCGATGAATTGAGCTCAGAACTTGAAATATCGCTTTCTGAGACCATGCCGTCGCTTTATCTCGATGCTGTAGATCCTTCATATTACAGATATCAGGCGGCAAGAGATGTTCTTATGGATCAGTTCGGCGTGTCTTCGCTCATACCTCTGGACATGGAAGGCCGCAAGGAAATGACTTCAGCTGCCGGATCGCTTCTGATGTATCTGAGAGAGACTCAGAAAGGAGATCTTGATCAGTTCAGGAACATCACCATAAAGCAGCATGACGGAGTAATGCATCTGGACAGATCGACACTCCGGAATCTTGAGCTGCTGGAGACCATATACGACGGGGATATAAGAGGATCGCTGCTTGGAGTTATAGGCAAGACCAGGACCGCCATGGGAGGCAGGCTGCTCAGGTCATGGCTGAGAGAACCGCTGACAGATGTGGCTGAGATCAATCTCAGGCTCGACGCGGTCGATGAACTCAAACGCGAGACCATTGCTGCAAATAATATTTCAAACAGCCTCAAGCATGTATATGACTTCCAGAGGCTGACCGCGAGAGTCGCGACCGGAAGGGCGGACGCCAGAGATCTTATCGCTCTTAAAAAGACCGTCGCCCAGATGCCGGATATAAAGTACGAACTTTCAGGGCTTAACGCTCCGAAGTTGAGATCGATAGATTCATCAATAGCTGATTTTGATTATCTATACACTCTTATAGAGCGTTCCATCTGTGAAGAACCGCCTATGACGATCACAGAAGGCGGCATCATCAAGCCGGGATACTCCAAAGAACTTGACAGGCTCAAGGAGTCCATATCCGGTGCAAAACAATGGATAGCGGGACTTGAGGAGACAGAAAAGGAGAGGACCGGCATCAAGACACTGAGGGTCGGATACAACAAGGTCTTCGGATATTACATAGACGTCAGCAAGGGCATGATAGACAAGGTGCCTGAAGATTACATCCGCAAGCAGACCCTCGTAAATAACGAAAGATACATAACTCCTGAACTTAAGGAGAAAGAAGATCTGGTACTCACGGCCGAGGCCAGGATCAATAAACTTGAGTACGAAGAATTCAGAAAGATAAGGACAGCCATAGAGCCGTACATATCTGATCTGCAGTCAGCTTCCGCGGCAATTGCCGCTCTTGATGTCCTGATATCCTTTGCCAGAGTCGCTGCTTCCAACGCATATGTCAAGCCTGTTGTGAACGACGGAAACATCATAGACATAAAGGCCGGAAGACATCCTGCAGTCGAGCAGCTGCTTGGCGCGGGCATGTTCGTATCCAATGATACATACATTGATATGGATGAGCGCAGCATGCTCATCATCACAGGCCCTAACATGTCCGGTAAATCCACCTACATGAGGCAAACCGCTGTCATAGTCCTGATGGCTCAGATAGGCTGTTTTGTGCCTGCGGCTTCGGCTGAGATAGGCGTGGTCGACCGCATTTTCACAAGAATAGGAGCTTCAGACAATCTGGCATACGGCCAGTCGACCTTCTACATCGAGATGAGCGAGCTCGCCGGCATCTTAAGAAACGCCACTTCAAGGAGTCTTATCATTCTCGATGAGATAGGCAGGGGAACGAGCACATTCGATGGTCTGTCCATCGCATGGGCAACAGCAAAGTATCTTGCGGAACCTGAGCACAGAGTCCGTACGATGTTTGCCACTCATTATCATGAGCTCACTGAGCTTGAAGAAGAGCAGGAGGGCATACATAACTTATCCGTCGCCGCCGCAGAAGACGGCAACGATGTTGTATTCCTGCATAACATAATCGAAGGGCCTGCCAGCAAGAGTTATGGAATCCACGTAGCGAGGATAGCAGGCATCCCTGAGATCATAAGGAGCGAGGCCAGAAAGAAACTCAAACAGCTTGAAAGCACTGAACTATCCGGACAAAAAACAGAATCGGAGACAGAACAGATGTCATTCATGTCCGATGAACTCGCCGATGAAGCCATAAGGGCCGATGCAGAGAAGTTCAGGAACCTTGCTTCAAAACTAAGCGAAACAGACATAAACAGGATGACCCCTGTTGCCGCGCTCATAAAGCTGCAGGATATCATCGATGATATAAGTGAAAAGATATGATCAAGGTATTGGACAGTTTTGTCGCTGATAAGATAGCGGCCGGTGAAGTAATTGAACGGCCTGTATCAGCGGTAAAAGAACTTGTTGAAAACTCAATAGACGCAGGTGCGCGCACCATCATAGTTGAGATCAGAAACGGCGGAAAGTCGTATATCAGGGTCACCGATGACGGATGCGGCATCTCTTTTGATGAGGCGGAAACGGCCTTTCTCAGGCATGCTACAAGCAAGATCAGCAGTATAACGGATCTCGACAATATCATATCTCTAGGTTTCAGGGGAGAAGCTCTCGCAAGCATATCCGCAGTATCCAGACTCACCATGGTCACGCGTACCGGGGATTCTCCGTCAGGGGCAAAGATAATCCTTCACGGCGGCCAAGTAGTATCAAAAGAACGTACCGGAGCAAACAAAGGCACCACTGTTATCGTAGAAGATCTTTTCTACAACACACCGGCCAGAAGAAAGTTCATGAAGAGCGACGCAAGAGAAGCATCGTCCATCATCGAACTCATCCAGCAGTACGCTGTATGCTATACAGATATCCGTTTCATGATGATAAACAACGGAAGGACTGTATTCTCGACTGCAGGAGACGGAGATTCTTTATCTACGATAAAAATGCTTTATCCTGATATTGCAAGACGCGGTCTTGTTCCTGTCTCTTATGATACTGTCAGCGGATTCGTTTCTGATCCGGGAAGTACCATGAATACACGCAAAGGTCAGCTTTTCTTTGTGAACGGCAGACTGGTATCCAGCAATGTGATAGAAAAAGCCGTTGAGGAAGGGTACTGCGGACGCATATTCAGCGGTTTTCCCGCAGCAGTCCTCTTCATCGACGCAGAGCCTGATACGATCGATGTAAATATACATCCGGGTAAGCGCGAGATAAGGTTCCTCAGGCAGGACGATATAAGGAATGCCGTTTCCGAAGCAGTCAGAAAGGCGGTAATGACAGATGTTGCGGTTCCTAAAGGTTTTGTTAAGAATATTGAAAATACTCGTGAGGACAGTTTAAATAAAACTACCGAAAAAACCGTTTCAGAACAGCCGGCAAGTGAGCAAGCTTCTATCAGAGAATACCTCTTCAGCCTTGACAGAACAGAGGAAAAAGAAGAACCGGCTTATAAGCCTTCATTCGTATCCGAAGAAGCTGCTGATCTTAGAACTGTGAAGCCGGCGCCTTTTGATTTCAGCGAACTGACTTTCAAAGGCTATGTGTTCAACACTTATATAATCATGCAGGGCAGGGACGAGCTGTATATTTTTGATCAGCACGCCGCTCACGAGAGAGTGTTCTACGAGAAGTTCATGCAGGGATACAACGATTCCTCACACTCGCCACAGCCTCTTCTCACAGCCTTCACAATCAATGTGAGCCCTGATGTATACTCTATTGACAGAGAATGGCTGAACGATCTCAGACACATGGGGTATGATATCGAGGACTTCGGCGATCGGACATTCATCGTCAGAGGCATACCTCCGTACATGGAAATAGGCGAAGCTGAAGGCTTCGCTGCAGGATATGCCGAGGCAGCAGGGGAGGCCGGAGGCGCAAACAGGACAGTCATAGACAAGCTGATAATGAAGTCCTGCAAATCGGCAGTAAAAGCACACGACAAACTTTCAGAACTGGAGATCAATGACCTGATGAAAAAGCTGGCGCAGTGCGATAATCCGTACTCATGCCCACACGGACGCCCGACTTTCATCAAAGTCACATCATACGATATCGAAAGATCGTTCAGAAGAAAATAAAACGATCCGGGAGTAATCAATGAACAAAACTGTATATATCATTTCGGGACCGACCGCATCGGGAAAGAGCATAATATCCTACTATCTTGCCAAGCGTATAAACGGCGAGATAGTCAACTGCGACTCGATCCAACTTTATAAATACATGGACATCGGAAGCGCAAAGCCTTCCGATAAGGCGATGTCAGAAGTTCCTCATCACCTTTATTCAATAGAAGATCCATCTGAAAACATGACAGTCGCCGACTTCAGAAAGCTCGCGCTTGAAGCCATCGATGACATTCTTGCACGTGGCAAAACGCCTATAGTATGCGGAGGTACTGGTTTGTATCTGAACGCCATCCTCTACGACATGGACTTTGGCGCTGTGCCCGATGACGAGGATAGAAGACAAGAGCTTGAGAAACTTGCCGAGGAACGCGGCAGCCTTTACATGCATGAATATCTTCAGGGCCTTGATCCTGAAGCAGCCGCCCGTATCCATCCCAACAACACGCGAAAGATCATAAGGGCCATTGAGGCTTATGAGTATGGCAAAGGCATCAAGGATCTCAATGAGTGCGTGCTCAATCCTGACTATGACTTCAAATTCTTTGCAATAACGATGGAAAGAGAATGGCTGTATGAGAGGATAAACCGCAGGGCAGCCCGCCTTATTACGGAAGGCCTTGTAGATGAAGTGACAGATCTTCTAAAAATGGGATATACGCCTGATCTTCCATCCATGAAGGGCATAGGCTATAAGGAGATCATAGGTTTTCTCAACGGCGAGTACGATCTCTTTGACGCCAGAGAACTTATTCAGAAAAACACACGGCATTATGCCAAGAGACAGTATACCTGGCTCAAGAGATACGATTTCGTCACATGGATCGATATCAAGAAAGGTGAAACGGTAGGAGAGGTAGTAGACCGCATACTTACCGCTGCTGAAGACAGCGAACAGGATGGCTAAAACAACATACGACAGCAAGGAATTCAGATCGCACAACAAGAGCGACAAACCGGATAATATCGTAAAAAAAGAAAACGATATCTATCTGGAATGCGAAGCCATACAGAAAGAGCTTCCGAATTTTTTGCGGCCGTATTTTGCTTATCTGAGAGGAAACGTACTGCCGATGACAAGGCTTGCGTATCTCCATGACGTCAGATTCTTCATGAATTATCTGATAAACGAAACAGATCTGACTAAAGCCAAAGTCACCAAAGATATCACCTCAGATGAATTGAACAACATAGTGGCCGCTGACATAAACCTCTTCATCGACTATTGCCGTAAATACATCGTCGATGACGGCGACACAGTCACTGTCTATGAGAACAACAACAAATCACTGGCCCGCAAGAAGTCTTCGGTCTCCGTGCTTTTCAAGCAGCTGTACAGAGACGGTCTTGTAGACCAGAACATCACAGACGGCTTTGATCCTATAAGAGTCGCCAAACCGGGAGAGCGCGAGATAAAGGCGCTTCAGGATGATGAAGTCATGATAATGCTTGACGCAGTCTCTACCGGCGCCGGTCTGACAAATCATGAAAGGACCTACTGGGAGAAGACCAAGCTCCGCGACAAGGCGATACTTGTGATGTTCGTTACTTACGGGCTCAGACTTAGCGAGCTCCAGCAGCTCAATCTTTCTTCTTTCAACTTTTCAAGAGGGGAGTTCAAGATCTACCGCAAGAGGGGCAAGGAGTCTGTCATGCCTCTTAACCGCTCTGTGGAGATGGTCCTGAACGATTACATCAATAACGAAAGAAATACCGTGATACCTGAAGACTCCGCCGCAGAGGACGCGCTCTTCCTGTCCATACAGGGAAAGCGAATAACTGAGCGGGCTATCAGGGACCTGGTAAAGAAATATACATCCATAGCACTCAACACCAGCCGCCGCGCGGGCTACAGCCCTCACAAGCTCAGGGCGACCGCAGCAACATCACTAATAGGACGCGGCAATTCCATATACGATGTCGCGGCATTACTAGATCATGAACAGGTCACAACTACACAGTTGTATGCGCAGCACAAGATGAATGTGAAGCGCGACCTTGTAAGCGGAATGGAATGGGAACTTGAGCGTACTGACGACGAATAATGACTGACTACAAACACTATCTGAAGAAAGAATTCAATATAAACGAAGAGGTACTGGATCTGGTAGATAAGGCTGAAAACCTTCTGGCAGAACGCTTTGATCGTATCGATGATACAACGGCCATATGTCAGATGAAGGTACTAAAGGCTTTCCAGGATAATCATATAAATGCTACGCATTTCGACTGGAGCACAGGTTATGGCTATGATGATGCAGGCCGTGATGCTGTGGAAAGGGTGTATGCATCCGTATTCGGTACCGAAGCTGCACTTGTAAGACCCAACATCGTTAATGGAACGCACGCAATTGCTTCTACTTTGCTTGGACTTTTACGTCCTGGAGACGAATTGATCGAGGTCACAGGCACTCCATACGATACGCTGCAGACTGTCATAGGAAGACCGGATGGCAGCGCAGCAAACAAGAGGGGAGAAGGCAGTCTTTTAGGACCTAACGACTTTAAGGGGACGATAAAAGATTATGGTATAGTATATAAAGAAGTAGCTCTCGGCGATGATCTTGACATAAATCTTGAAGCTATCCGTAATGCTGTCACTCCGAATACCAAAGTAGTTGCCATGCAGCGCTCTACGGGCTATGACTGGAGACCTGCCATTTCACTTGAAAGTCTCAGAAAAGCAACTGAACTGGTCCACAGCATCAACAAAGATATCATTGTGATGCTTGATAACTGCTATGGCGAATTTGTCGGGACCGTTGAACCTACTGAGTTCGGAGTAGATGTCATGGCAGGCTCGCTTATAAAGAATCCCGGAGGCGGACTTGCTCTGTCCGGAGGATATATAGTCGGCAGAGCCGATCTTATAGAACAGATATCATACAGGCTTACATGCCCGGGGATCGGCGCTGAATGCGGTCTTACATTCGGTCAGAACAGAAATGTATTGCAAGGACTTTTCCTTGCACCAAAAGTCGTAAATGCGGCCTTGAAGGGCGCTATTCTGGCCGGCACCGTATACAGCATGCTCGGTTTTGATGTGATGCCGCCGGCAGACAGCGACAGAAGCGACATAATACAGGCCATAAAGTTCAGAACAGCTGAGCGTACAGTAGCTTTCTGCCAGGCCGTACAGTCTGCTTCGCCTATAGATTCATATGTTTCACCTATGCCATGGGATATGCCGGGTTATGAAGATCAGGTAGTGATGGCTGCAGGAGCATTTGTACAGGGATCATCCATAGAACTCAGCGCAGATGCTCCTCTCAGAGAGCCTTATATCGCTTATTTCCAGGGCGGTCTTACATACGAGCACTCCAGATTCGGTGTGATAAAAAGTCTGGATACATTGTATAAAAAAGGTTTTATTCAGATATGAACAACGAAGCATCTTCTGACAAATACAAGAAGATACTTGCCTTATCAAAGCTGATATTGCTCGTTATTATTGTTGCGGGCATACCGGCTTTTCTTTATCTGAAATACGGGGCTGAACTGTTCAGCAAGGATTCCGCGGAACGAGTAGTTGATTATCTGAAGGCAAACAGCAGTATCGCAGCGCTTCTGATCATATGCATACAGATAGTGCAGGTAGTTATATGTTTTCTTCCGGGGCAGCCTGTTCAGTTTGCCGCCAGTTATATGTTTGGAGTAGCGAGAGGATTTGCTTTCTCAATCACCGGAGCTGTTATTGGTACGGTAATATCATTCTATCTGGCAAAACTGCTTGGAAATGATGCCATGAATCTCTTCTTTGGCGAAGAGAAAGTCCGGGATTATAAGAAAAAGCTGGATTCGGGCAGGGGACTGCTGCTTGCTTTTCTTATATACCTGATACCGGGCATCCCTAAGGATATTGTCTCATATGTGGCAGGAATATCGGATATGCGTTTCAGGCCGTTCCTTCTTGTCGCTACGGTCGGAAGGATACCGGGGATGCTGGGAAGCCTTATGCTCGGGCATTTCTTCGGCAGGCAGGATTACCGCGCAATGATCATCATTGCTGTCATCATTGCGGTCATACTTCTTATATGTTATATAAAGCGTGACGCTTTGATAGGTTTCCTTGACGATGTAGAGAAGAAAGATATGGAATCAGGAGGAAAGATCTGATGGCTAAAGAAAAGATACAGAAAACAAACGCTATGAGACTTCTGGATTCAGCCGGTCTCGACTATGAGATGGCATCCTACGATTATGATGAATCCGATCTTTCCGGAGTTCACGCGGCCGCGGAACTCGGTGTTGCTCCTGAAATAGTATTCAAGACACTGGTAACAAGAGGCGACGGCAACGCTTTTTTCGTGTTCGTCATTCCTGTGGCGGAGTCACTAGATCTAAAGAAAGCTGCCAAGGCATCCGGCAACAAGAAGATAGAAATGATACACGTCAAAGAGATACTCGATATAACAGGATATATAAGGGGAGGTTGTTCTCCGATAGGAATGAAAAAACCGTTCCCTACATATATAGATGAGACAGCTCAGCTGTATGAAAAGATCTACTTTTCCGCAGGAAAGAGGGGAGTGCAGATCATACTGGATCCTGAAGAATTAGCTTCCGTAACGGGTGGAATATTTAAAGATCTGACAGAATACTGATATAACTGTTAATATTATAAATTAAATAATCGTTGAAATTTCAAGGCTTTCCGCTGATACGGAGGGCCTTTCTTAATGTATGATAATAAAATAGAACTTTTGTTCGAAAAGGTATTGACATAAAAAGAACAGATGTTTATAATGCTATCAGAACATGTGTTCAGGATATTATTTGTAATTGATCCGGAAAGCGGTGAGTGATATGAAACAGAGAAAACATCATTACAGAATAGTAGATCCGCTCAGGTTCTTCCTGGCTGTCGTTATAAGCATTATGATTTTGATCTTCGCGGGTTACAGCATTATCGGAGCCACTCAGGCGCAGGCTGCAGCTATCCGTACATATAAGCAGGTCACGATACAGGACGGAGACAATCTCTGGAACCTGGTTGAAGCCTACAATCCTGATTCTCATATAGATATCAGAGATGCCATATATGATATTTATGAAATCAATGATATCGATGAGAGCGACATCAGGCCGGGAGAGACAATATTTATCCCGATTTATTAATTGCTAGCACCATATGTCTCCCTGACGTAAGTCTAGAAGTGTGTTTTATATGATTGATCCGAAGCTATGACCGTTCCGTGTATCCCGGCAGCCATGCTTCGGATCTTCATTTAGTAAAATATGAGAATTCTTGAAAGCCTTGAAATCAGTGGATTTTAGGGCTGCTTTTCAAGGTATTACGGGTCAGGATGGCCTAAAAAAATCGCTTAAATCGAAAAATACGGCCTCGTTTTTTCGACCTTTTTTGCAGGTTTTCATGTTCGTTACATTTTGCTTATCTGTGCTCACGATCTGCCCATACCGGACACTGATCTGCAGTCTGATGTGAGAAAGGAAGCAGAAACAGAACTATAGATAGCCGGACAAGGTATGATAACTGCCGGCACTTCTTCTGATCAAATATTAAATAATAATTCAATTAATGATATGGGTGAGAAGGTAAGCTGCAGAGAAATAGGACTATAGTATATAAAATAATCAAAATATTGATTTATATGTTCGTCCTTATAAGAGAAGCGCCATGGTCATATTGGTGTATATATGCGGCTTCGGGTGTATAACACTTCCGAAAATTATGATTTTAGGAATAGTTATGTCAAATCAAAAAGGGCTCTGAATGAGCCCCTCTTTTTATCAATACCAGTTATATGAACAGAAATGGCTCCATGCGGCCGATGGAGAACCGTATCTGTTACTGATGTAACTCAGCCCCCATCTTATCTGTGTGTTTCCGTTGGTGTAATAGTCACTTCCTTCGGATGCCATCTTGCTTGCCGGCAGCGCCTGCGGTATTCCGTGTGCGCCGGATGATGAATTATGCGAACTCGGATTCCATCCTGATTCTCTGTTCCAGAGATTTATCAGAGGCGTGATCTCTGAGGCTGCCCAGCCATAATCATCCATCAATGATAAAGCGTATTTCTGGTACTCCCCCTTCTGACCTGTGGCAGTGATAAGCGGCGGATCATCAGTAAGATTGCTGCTCTTTATATAGTACTGCTCATCATCGACCTCTACCAGGCTCCATTCGTTATACGTAACGCCAAGCAATTCAACAGATTCAGACTCATCAAGAGTTCCTACTGAGGCATATCTGGTATCAGGACCCGTTCTGTAATTTACGCCGTCTTCTTTGACCCAGACGGTCTCATCCATGTCCTCTTTTATCTGCTCTATCGTAGTTGTTGCAGTTTTATAGGAATAGTCATCGAACATCTCCATGGTTGAAATGATCATATCCGAACAGGTTTCCACTCTTTTTCCAATGATATGATCCCATGAAATGTTATAGATGATGACCAATGCTAAAACCATGGCAAAAAGCTCGCCGATTATAAACATTATAAGTCGTTCTCTTTTTATGCCATATAGTACTTGTGTCATGCCAAATAGTCTTTCTGTTGATTATTACCAGCTGACTGCAATGTCCAGCTGTGTTGGATTACGTTTCGCAAATGTACCGGTATCACATACTATTCCGGTTCCGAGTGATGTTTCTACCAGAGATCCTCTCGGTCTTGTATTCAGATCCGCGGCTACCATGATATAGTCGCCGAGCATCTTTACTCCGTCATCTCTTACCCAGTATTCATCATCATTGCCCATGCGTCTCATTATGTTTACTACGCCGGACATATTGAGGTTGTAATACGTCTCTTTCCCGGACGGACCGGTTATCGTTCCCCTGTTCTTTGACAGTACAGGACCCTTCCATCTTGTATTTTCCTTATACATAGGTATTACCGGACATGCGGTAAACATTGGAACAGCTGAAACTGAGCTTAGTTTGAAAGATACAAGTTCGAGTGTTTCCTGCCTTGCCCTTTCGAGGGATATATTGTAAATATCCGACCCGATGAATGAACACATAAGCAACTCAGAAGCTATCAATACGCATAAGAGTGTATTCTTGACCGGTCTTTTGAGTGATTTCATAAATCGGTAATCTTGTCTGAAAATAATAACAATAATGAATTATCGTCTACATAAACACCTGTTAAGACTTTGTTATTATACACCCAAAACCTCAAAAACTAAAAATAACCATGAAATTTCAACACTTTCAGTTCATGGTTCTTTTTGATTCAATAATATTTTTATGGATTTTCAGCTATTTATTCAATATCTTGTGTATCTTATCCAGCAACGCACCAACATAATACACCCCTGCAAGCATGGCGACACCGATCTGAACGGTAAGACTGAGTACAGGTGTAGTTTTATCAAGGTTCATGGCCAGCATGCCTATCGCCCATCCGGTCAGCCATGATGGCATATGGATGATATTCGCCCATTTTGAAGAAATAATCACCAGAATGAATCCGAATACGGCAAGTGATAAAAACAGCGTCAGATTGGCATTTAAAGGCGTATGAGCCATGATCTCAAATACGATCAGAGCCCATATGTCCCCTGCCAGATAACCAAGCGCTATCTTATGAGCATCTTTGAATTTGTTGCCGTTGGTCGCATATATCCCGGCGCAGATAAGCGCTACCGGTCCAACGGATATTCCGATATATGGACTAATGACCGCCCATAAAGGCGGCAGCACTGCTATGAGTGCTGCCAGCGTCAATACTTCTTTTCTATCAGTCTTCATATGTCTTGCGCAGGACATAGAATCCGTCGCTGTTTGCGTCAACTATGATATAGCCTCTGTCGTCTACAACTACGTCTTCCGTCATTGCCATCATAGGACCAGGGAACGGGAAGAACTTCTTTGTAGGATTCGGAGGAATGAAGTATGCTTTTTCCTTGATGTAGTAAGGATCCGATACATCATATACTCTGAGACCCGCTGCAAAGTAGCAGTCATAGACCACATCCGTCCTCTGCTCGAGCCATGGCTTGTTATCCATCGGCTCATGCAGGTTATGAGGTCCGAAAGGTCCTCCCTTTGATCCTTCAGCGAGCATGTATGTGTTGAAGTTCGGAGCCGGGAAATCTTCCGGCACTTCAGGATACGGGAACGTAGCTATCATCACAGGATGCGTAGGATCGCTTACGTCGACCATTATTATCTGGTTCACGGCCTGAGCTTCCTTTACCATGCCGTCCTTTATGAAGCCGAATCTCTCTCCTTCGTTCATAACGACACAGAGATCCCTGCCCTTGAGCGGGAGCGCAGTATGTGTCCTTGCTCCGGCAAGTCTGCTTGAGAATGCCGGCATGAATCTCAGCTGTCCAAGAGCTTTAGGTCTTGTAAAGTCTGAAACATCAAGGATATAAAGGCCATCACCGCCGTATCCGAGATATGCTTTGTCGCCGAGCACGAACGGAGGCCCGTGCATCCAGCCTTTGTCCATGAAGTCAGGATTGTGCGGGGCTGAGTGGTCGACTTCCCTTCCCGGTACACCATAAATGTACTGGTGAGGAGCCCACCATCTTCCGACCTCGGTGATATTCTTCGGATCGGAGATATCTACTATCCTGTAGATCATGCCCTCGTGCTCATCGGCCTCGGCTGACAGGTGGACATAGTTGCCGCCGTTATACATGAATCTGTGGACACCCATGGAATACGGTACTCCGCAGTCCCAGTATCCGAGGAATTCAGGGTTTTCAGGGTCCTTCTTAAGGTCATAGACCATTATGCCCTGAAGGCTCTTCATCTTTGCGCGGTCGCCGACAAGAACTCCCGGACCGCTTCCGGATGTGAGAGCGAAGACTAGCTTGTCCTCTGCTATCTGGACTTTAGGGATAGAGGTAGTCGGATACTCTTCGATGTCGAACGGCAGCCATTTCTTGATGAACACAGGGTTTTTAGGATCTGTGACATCGCTTATCATGATGCCTACTCCGTCAGGACCCGCGGCAAAAGCTGCTCCATAGAGCAAATATCTGCCTTCTGCGGTACGGTAAAGAGCCATCTGGAACATTCCCGCCTTGCCGTCAAGATCGCAGTAGCCAAGGACTTCCAGGTTCTTTATGTAACCGTCGTTCCCCTCTCCTTTTGAGTAGAAATATTTTCCTCCAGCCATTTTATTACCTCATTGTTATGTAGCCGCGATACTGTGCCAGATTGTCTGATCTTGCATAATCCGAAAGGAAGATGCCGCTGATGCCGTAGGACTTTTTGAAATACGGGAAGTCTTCTGTCTCTGCCCATGCCGGCTTAGCGCACTTTTCTGCAGCAGCTGCTGCAGCGTCGCACCATGCTGTCTGGCATTCGAACCACATCTCAACGATACGGTCGAATTCGCAGTTGTTGACTTCCTTCTTGATCTTGCTGGATACGCAGCGTGTGCATCCGTCGTGTGAAGTCCATGCAGGGATGAACTCTTCCTTGAGCCACTTGTCGCCTTCTTCAGCGCTTACGCCTT
>JBGUME010000252.1:0-2153 GCA_045116695.1 Anaerovoracaceae bacterium
CCTCTTGAAACGTAATTGCTGCAGGTGAGCGTTTTTCTTAATGTATTGCAATTACTGGGTTCAGGAGGTTTTTTGTATGAATAAAACAAAGCTTACAACTGAAGTTGTCATCACTACGGGCTTCATGATCGCACTAGCGGTTGTGCTTTCCAAGCTGGTCTCTATCAATATATCGTTTCTCAGGATCGGCTTCGGATTCCTGCCTATCGCAGTGCTTGGCATCCTGTACGGTCCTGTCGTTGCGGCCATTGGCTACGGCCTTGCGGATCTTATAGGAGCATGGCTCTTCCCTACAGGCGCTTTCTTCCCCGGCTTTACGGTCTCTGCCGTGCTTACGGGTCTTATCTTCGGATGGGTACTATATAAAAAGGAAGTAACTTTCTGGAGAGCACTGCTTGCGTCAGCTCTTGTATGCCTGATAGTCAATCTGCTGATCAACACCTACTGGCTGACTATTATAATAGGAAAAGGATTCGAGGTGCTGCTTGCATCAAGAGCCGTAAAAGAAATAGTCGCCATCCCGGTGATGGCGATCATAATAGTGCTTATCGACAGATATGTACTTATACACGTAAAGAACAGAAGTATCAGCTGATCACTTCATAGAGACTGTCAGCGTCCTCTTTGCGGACGTTTTCAGGCATAGACAAAACGCGCACTTTGAGCACGTTGGAACCGAAGGACACGCAGATCTCGTCGCCGGTCTTGAGCTCAAGCCCGGGCTTGGCTATACGTCCGTTGACTTCGACCCTTCCCTGCTCACAGGCCTCCTTGGCCACTGTGCGCCTTTTTATTATTCTGGAATTCTTCAGGTATTTATCTAATCTCATAGCTTTATATCAAAAAGAGCGGACAGCCGGCAGGCTATCCGCGTCTCTTTGTTTTCAGTTTAATTACTTGTTGACAGCATCCTTAAGGGACTTGCCTGCCTTGAATACAGGAGCCTTGGAAGCCGGAATGGAGATAACTTTGTCTGGCTTCTGAGGGTTTCTGCCTGTTCTGGCTTTTCTGCTTCTTGTCTCAAATGTTCCGAAACCGATCAGTCTTACGCTGTCGCCTGCAACGAGTGCTTCTTCGATTGTTCCGAGTACTGCGTCCAGAGCAAGCTCTGCGTCTTTCTTCTTGAAACCAGTCTTATCTGCAACCTTTGCAACCAAATCTGCTTTATTCATAATTGTTCCTCCTAAATAAAGTGATATCAAATACTATGTATATTATATGTACCTATATATAGTATGTCAACCATAAAAACGTTGAAAATATAGGGTTTTTGCCCTATTTTGCCACCTTCAGCATGACCGCCAGCCTGTATATCAGGTCACCTTTCGGAATAAGTTCTATCTCATCCTTTGTGACTGCTCCGGTCAGGAACGCGCTTACAAAATAGACAGCCGCGGCAAACATTACCGAAGCAAGTGTCGATACCGCATTGCTTGACGTGATCAGATACAGCAGCTTATATGAAACTATGGCTGCCGCACCCATGATCAGAGCCGCGATCAGTGGTCTTACGAATATGCTCTTCATATCCAGCGAGACATCTGTATACTTTTTAAGCGCACGGAAGTTGAGTATGCCTGCCGTTACGTACGCCAGTACCGAACCTATGGCAGCGCCGTTGATATTCACAGCCGGTATGCCCAGAAGTATGTACGAGGAGATTGCCTTCACTATAGCGCCGATAAACAGGTTGTATACAGGAAGCATCATCTTGCCTATTCCCTGCAGGCACGACTGGAGCGTACGCATTATCGAAAGTGTGATTATCGACAGAGCGAGTATCTGAAGAGCCGGGACTGCCAGCAGAGCCTCATCGTATTTTCTGTAGTAAAGCATCGTCAGAATCGGCTTTGCCAGAACGATAAGTCCTATCGCGCACGGATAAGTGATTATCATCATGGTCTTAAGGCCTGTTTTTATGTGGTCATCAAGATCTTTCTTATTGTTGAGAGTGAAAGCTGTGGTGACCGCAGGCATCAGACTGATACAGATGGCGTCTATGAAGATGTTAGGAAGATTGATGATCGGGTCGCAGAATCCTCCCATCAGTCCATACAGTTTCTTTGCCATGACCGGGTCCCAGCCTGTCGCAAGGAGCCTTCTGACAATGATGCCGGCATCGATGTTGAACATTATCGGCATAACTGACGCGC
>JBGUME010000253.1:0-3412 GCA_045116695.1 Anaerovoracaceae bacterium
GCTGCGTGAACTCAGAAGATCCGGAGCAGAACTCACACAGCTCATCGAAGCCAGCAGAGAATGCTCCAACAAAGAACTGAACAAGATGAGACGGGAAATAGAAGAGATTATAAAAAAATACGGGCCGCAGGAGGGCACCGATGGACAATAGGCCGATCGGGGTACTGGATTCGGGCCTTGGCGGTCTGACTTCCGTGCAGGAACTGCACAGACAGCTGCCCGAAGAAAAAGTCATATATTACGGCGATACCGCAAGGACCCCATACGGATCAAAATCGCCGGAGACCATAGTGAAGTTCGCTACACAGATAGTGGACTATCTTGTGGCGCGCAATACCAAGATGATCATCATCGCCTGCAACACGATAACTGCGCTGGCCCTGGATTCCCTGAGAGAGCGTTATCCGACCATTCCTATCATAGGTGTAATAGGTCCTACGGTACGCAAGGTAGTGAGCGACGGATGCAAGAATGTCGGAGTCATCGCGACAAAGGCGACCATAGGAAGTGACGTTTACGGCAAGGAGCTCAGAAAGCTCGATCCGGACATCGAGGTGCATAACGCGGCATGTCCCGCAATAGTACCGCTTGTCGAGGACGGCCTCACAGACACTGAGATCATGGAGCTCACCGTCAGACACTACATGGACGATTTTGTGAGGGAAGGCGGATTCGATGACCTTATTCTGGGGTGCACACACTATCCGCTCCTGACAAAGCACTTCAAAAAGCTCTACCCGGACCTCCGTCTGTACAGCTCATCGGCAGAGGTCGTCAGGGAGGCCGCGGAGATACTGAAAGAGAAAGACATGCTGGCGTCAGGGTCGGAATTCACAGACAGATATTACGCCAGCGACATGTCTGACAACTTCATCGCGATGACCGACAGGCTCTTCGCTGACACGGATTTCAAGATACATCTTCTAAAACTTGAAGAATAATGACTTTTCCTGTAGAATCTACAGGTTCGGAGGAATTGTTATATGGAGACAGAATTCAAATACAATCTTGAAGACACCTCGATATTCGACAGCATAGTCGAGACAGCCGGAGCCAGAAATCTGAGACTCGAGGATGTAGAGGTCATAGACATGCACGCCGCCTACTTCGATACGGAGGATTTCGATTTCCGCAAGAGGGGTATAGCGTACAGGATACGGCAGGAAGACGATAGATGTACAGCCACCATCAAGTGGGATGTCAATGTCAAGGAAGGTCTTCACAGGCGCGAGGAGTTCAACCTTGTCGTCAATGACGAGCGCTTCGCGCTGAATCCTAATATCGATATTTTCGTATCCAGCGACGCGTACGATGTGCTGCTGGCTGCCGCCGGCGATAAGCCGCTGAAACCGACTATCTCGATGGACTACCAGAGAAGGCAGTTCAAGGTCGATACCGGCAGATCCATCAGCTGTATATCGCTCGATGAAGGTGTGATACACCACATCGACGGTCATACCGTACCTATTTCCGAGCTCGAGATAGAGTGGTACTACGGCGCGGAAGAGGACTTCATGGATCTGGCATACAGGATACAGAGCAAATACGGGCTCGTTTCTGAAGACAGATCAAAGCTCCAGAGAGCATTCGAGTAAGATAATACAAACGATCAATATATAAAAAGGAGAACAATTCATATGAAGGCTACACAGGTTTCAAAAGAGAACGGAGTCGTAAAATTCAACATCGAATTCTCGACAGAAGAATTCAAGGACGCTGTAAACAAGGCGTATCTGGCAAACAGAAGCAAGTTCCAGATCGACGGTTTCCGCAAGGGCAAAGCGCCGCGCAAGATCATCGAGAGCCATTATGGCCATGATGTTTTCTGGGACGAAGCTCTCAACGAACTGCTTGAAAAGGGATATTACGACGCTCTGAAGGAAATGGATCTTGAAGTCATTTCCCAGCCGTCCTTTGAATCACCTGAGATCAAGAAGGATGAGCCTGTCGTACTTACAGGTACCGTACAGGTATTCCCTGAAATGGAAGTAGAGAACTACAAGGGACTTGAGATCGAGAAGGTAGAGACCAAGATCGGCGAAAAGGAAGTCAAGGAAGAACTCGAGAAGGTCCAGAAGAGCCAGGCCAGGATGGAATCCGTTGAGGACCGCAAGACAGAGATGGGCGACACTCTTGTCTTCGATTTTGAGGGATTCGTGGATGACAAGCCGTTCAGCGGCGGAAACGCAGAGAACTATGAGCTGAAGCTGGGTTCGGGCCAGTTCATTCCTGGATTCGAAGATCAGCTGGTAGGCAAGGATGCCGATGAGGAAGTCGACGTTGAGGTCGTATTCCCTGGCGACTACCATGCAGAGGAACTCGCGGGCAAGCCGGCACTCTTCAAGTGCAAGATCCATGAGATCAAGAAGGAGATCCTGCCTGAGATCGACGATGAGCTCGCAAGTGACGTAAGCGAATTCGAGACACTCGCGGAGTACAAGAAGGATCTCAAGAAGAAACTCCAGGAAGCTGCAAAGGAGACAGACCTTTCGGTCATGAAGGACAGAGTCCTCGAGAAGCTCTACAACGAGAACGATATCAAGGTTCCTGAAGTAATGATCAACAACGAAGTTGAGAACATGCTCTACGACATGAACCAGAGCCTTTCCGCACAGGGTCTCGGACTCCAGCAGTATGTTGAGTGGACAGGCAAGACCCTCGACGAGCTCAGAGAAGAGACAAAGCCAGAGGCTGAGAAGAGGATCAGGACAAGAGTCCTTCTGAAGAACATCATCAGAATGGAGAAGCTCGATGTTGAAGACGAAGAGATCAACGAGCTGATGGAGGACTTCGGAAAGCAGTACGGCATGACCGTGGATCAGGTTAAAGAAATGGCCGGTTCCGAGACCGAGAATTACTTCAGAGAAGACGCTCAGACCAAGAAGGCCATCGACTGGCTCTTCGACAACGCCAAACTGGTAGAGAAGAAGGCCGAGAAGAAAGCCAAGGCAAAGAAAGAAGATAAAAAGGAAGACTAAGAGCGGAGAAGGCGGTAAGGCATGAATTACGTACCTTATGTAGTTGAGCAGACCGGCCAGGGGGAGAGGACTTATGACATCTACTCCAGGCTGCTGATCGACAGGATCATTTTCATAGACGAGGAGATAACACAGCACACAGCCAGCGTCGTGGTGGCTGAGCTTTTGTTCCTTGAGGCGCAGGATCCGGACAAGGATATAAATATATATATCAATTCTCCGGGAGGAGAGGTGGCAGCGGGCCTCGCCATCTACGATACGATGCGCTTCATCAAGCCGGATATCAGCACTATCTGTGTAGGCAGAGCCGCCAGCATGGCTGCGGTGCTGCTTTCGGCAGGCACAAAAGGCAAGAGATACGCTCTTCCAAACGCTGAGATAATGATCCACCAGCCGCTCGGCGGATTCCAGGGACAGGCGTCGGATATCAAGAT
>JBGUME010000254.1:0-4663 GCA_045116695.1 Anaerovoracaceae bacterium
CCTTCTCCTCTGTGATCCACGGAAGAAGGTACACGTCAGTATCCTTAAGAGGCACCTTGCGCATCTCCCGGCTCAGGGATCCGCAGACATGAAGTTTTGCGGCTGCAAGCAGTTCGGAGCAGCTTTCCAGCCGTTCCGCGCCGTCGTGGTTGCCTGCGATCACTATAACAGGCACATGATGATCCATGCACATGCGCGTCATCGCTTTGTCATACAATCTGATCGCCTCCGCCGACGCAACGGATCTGTCGTAGATGTCTCCGGCTATCAACACAGCGTCGATCATTTCTGACTCAATTAACCCGCAGATCTCATCGATGAAGCACATCTGATCGTCAGACATGGACCGTCCGCTGTCAGACGCCCCCAGATGCCAGTCTGAAGTATGTAACAATTTCATAATGCTGACTTCTCCTCGTACTTACAAATATTATTAAGACCGCAGCCCGCGCAGTCGGGCTTTCTGGCATGGCATACCTTGCGGCCATGGAAAATGAGCAGATGATGCGCTCTTATCCACTGATCCTCAGGCAGCCTTGCCATCAGCGTCTCTTCCACTTCTGTCGGATCTTTCCCATCTGACAGTCCGATGCGATTTGATACCCTGAATACATGTGTATCTACAGCTATCCTGGCTTTTCCAAAGCCCTCAGCAAGCACTACGTTCGCTGTCTTGCGCCCGACTCCCGGAAGTTTTATGAGTTCGTCATATTCTCCCGGTACCTCGCCGCCGTAGTTTTCAGTCAATATTTTTGAGAGCCCCACAACATTTTTTGCTTTGTTTTTATAGAGACCTATAGTTTTTATAATTTCCTGGATTTCCAGCGGATCTGCCTTTGCCATGGCTTCTGCAGTCGGATACTTAGCGAAGAGCGCCGGAGTGACCTTATTAACTGACACATCTGTTGTCTGAGCTGAAAGCATAACAGCCACCAGCAGCTGGAAACGTGTTCCGTGATCGAGCGCGCATGCGGCCTCGGGATGCATACGCTCAAGCTCCGTAAGGATATCAGGTATCTTATTATCTGAAATAATATTGCTCATCTTATTGACAATTCCTTCCGCAGGTTTATATTTAAAGGTGTATACAATCTACATCAATGTATGCAAAAGCATAAATAGTATTCAGAGGTGAATCATGGACATAATTCAAGCCGACAAATCGGGCCAGCCCCTTTCAGCAGGCCTTTACTCAGAACTCCAGTCAGACATCCTTTCAGGTGCCATTCCAAACGGCAGCAAACTAACTGAACAGGCTATATGCAAGAAGTATAACGTCAGCAGGACTCCTGTCAGAGAAGCTTTCCGCCAGCTGGAAGCTGACGGCCTGATAGAGAACATCCCTAACAGAGGCGCTTTTGTCACCGGTCTTACAAGGCGCGATATCTCGGATCTCTTTGACCTCAGAGCCCTCTTCGAGGTACAGGCCGTCGAGTGGGCCATCAAGCGCATGACCAGCGAAGACATCGACAGACTGGCTGAGACAGTGGAATTCATGGAGTTCTACACTCTCAAGGACGATGTGGATAAGGTCCTCACTTTCAACTCGCAGTTCCACAACATCATATACGCCGGTACGGGCAACCGCATGATACAGAAGACTCTGGCTATATATCAGACTTATCTGAAGCATTCTGCTCCGGCCAAGACATATACCGGCGAGTACCTCAAGACTATACTCGATGAACACAAGGCCATATTTGAAGCCTTTGAGTCCAAGAACCCTGCCGCAGGCCGCAAAGCCATGGAGTATCACATGGATCAGTCAAAGCTCCGCAGGATATCCAATTACTTCTGATCAGATACATATATGAATACGGCAGCAGCTCAGCGCTGCTGCCTTTTTATTTCAGAATAATATTCCAAGTATGAGATTCACCAGAGGCGTGATGATACGATCTGTCACGTTCGTGAGTATAAGAGCCAGCAGGATATACATACCGTACTGGTAGACCTTGTACCACCAGCTGTATCTGTCCAGCTTGAATATCTGGGTTATTATGTTCCAGCCGTCCAGCGGCGGGCACGGTATCAGGTTGAAGATCATCAGTACCAGATTGATCATCACAGCGTAAAAGATGATCATGTAGATGTCGTACGCCAGATCATTTGCGCCAAAGACATTCGATTTCATCATCGCTTTTACCGGGATGGAAAGGATCACCGCAAGGATCAGGTTCATGGTAACTCCCGCGATGGCAACAAAGAACTCATCCCTGCGTCTGTTTTTGTAGTAACTCGGGTCAATCTGAACAGGTTTTCCCCAGCCGAATCCCACAAGCACAAGGGTCAGGAATCCTATCCAGTCGATGTGCGCCAGCGGATTGAGCGTTACCCTTCCCTGTCTTCTCGGCGTAGGATCCCCGAGCTTATCGGAAACCCACGCGTGCGCGAATTCATGGAAGCTGAGCGCCATTATGATGCCCGGAAGCATCAGCAGTTTTGTCATTATAAGATCTGTACTCAAATCAGTCTACCTCTCGTCCTTCCAAGCTGAAAGTCTTGCTTTCAGTGATCTCGACCTTCACCTTTCTTCCCATGAGCTGTTCCGGGCTTCTGTCCGAAGTGAAGTTAACAAGCTTGAAGCCGTCTGTCCTGCCCGATATCACCTTGTCATCATTGCGGCTTATGCCTTCAGCAATAACTTCATATGTCTTGCCTTTATACTCCTGATTCTTTTTTAGGCTGATCTCGTTCATCACGTCCACCAGTCTGTCGAATCTCTCGTGGCAGACCTCATCAGGCACCTGGTCCTCGAATTTTGCTGCAGGAGTGCCCTCTCTAGGCGAATAAATGAATGTGAAAGCCGAATCGTATTCGACCTTTCTTGCTATATCCAGTGTCTGCTCAAAGTCCTCATCGGTCTCGCCGGGGAAACCGACTATCACATCGGTCGATATAGTGATGTCAGGGGCCGTCTTTCTCAGCTTCTCAACTATCTTCAGGTACGATTCCCTGTCGTAATGCCGGTTCATGCGCTTCAGTATCCTGTCGCTTCCCGACTGTACGGGCAGATGGATGTTGTG
This sequence comes from Anaerovoracaceae bacterium, assembly GCA_045116695.1. Classification (GTDB taxonomy): domain Bacteria; phylum Bacillota; class Clostridia; order Peptostreptococcales; family Anaerovoracaceae; genus Crickella. The sequence goes on from JBGUME010000254.1 coordinate 3,027, forward strand.
ACACAGCTTATCGCAGGTCCTGAAGCAATCTATCATCTCATCAGAAATATCCTTAGGATGCGACGTCATGAATCTTATGCGTTCTATGCCGTCTATCTCATTGACCGCTTTAATGAGATCAGCGAAGCTGTGGCCTGCTGCGTCCCTGTAAGAGTCGACATTCTGGCCAAGGAGCATTACCTCCACGACACCGTCAGCAGCCAGTCTTTTTATCTCATCACAGACGTCGCTCAGCATGCGGCTCTTTTCACGGCCTCTGGTATACGGCACTATGCAGTATGTGCAGAAATTATTGCAGCCGTAAGTGATATTGACCAATGCTTTGTGGCGATGCATCCTTACAGGCTTCATAACCGCTTCGCTGATATCCGGGTTATTATCGACTATAGCGCGCATGCGGCGGCCTGTCTTCAGTCTCTCTTCAAGAAGCGCCGGGAATTCAGCGATATTCTGTGTACCGAAAACAATGTCGACCCATGAGAATCTTTTGTTGATCTCTTCGACGACCCTCGGCTGCTGCGGCATGCAGCCGCATACGCACAGAACAAAGTCAGGACGGCTCTTTTTTATCTTCTTGAACTGTCCCAGGGTGCCGAAGAACCTCTTGTCGGCATTGTCTCTTACGCTGCATGTATTTATAACTGTCACATCGGCTTTATAAGGATCATCGGCATGTTCATATCCCATCGCCTCAAGAAGACCGGCGATGTTTTCAGAGTCATGCTCATTCATCTGGCAGCCGTATGTGATTATATGATATTTTCTCATTTACGCTCGTCTTTCTTGTCTCTCGACATGAGCATGCTTACAGCTACCTCAGGAGTTATCTTTCCCTTGAGAACAGCCTGCGTAGCCTTGCAGACAGGCATCTCCACATCGAGTTTTTTTGCAAGATCACAGACAGCATCGGCTGTGTAGTATCCTTCTACGACCGAACCTACTCTTTCGACCGCTTCCTTAGCTTCAAGGCCTAGGCCTATCAGAAGACCGCATCGTCTGTTGCGGGAGAGATTCGTGGAGCATGTTACGATAAGATCACCTATGCCCGAGAGTCCCGAGAATGTCTCAGGATCTGCGCCAAGTTTGTCTCCCAGTCTCTTTATTTCGTGTATGGAACGTGTCATAAGCGCTGCTCTCGCGTTATTTCCGAGTTTCATTCCATCGGAGATGCCGGTGGCTATCGCTATGACGTTCTTTACCGCTCCCGCGATTTCAACGCCTACTACATCATCCTGTGTATAAACGCGCAGCTGCTCTGACATGAAAGTATCCTGGATCAGGCGCGCAGCCTCAGCATCCTTTGAAGCCGCAACTATGCCTGCAGGAGTGTTCCTGACTATCTCTTCCGCGTGCGTCGGGCCTGAAAGAGCTACATATCTTGCTGCAGGGATCGTTTCCTCAGCAACTTCGCTCATCCTCTTGAGGGTCTTCTTTTCGATTCCCTTGGCAAGGTTGACCACAACAGCACCTTCTTCAAGATACTGGGCGGCCTTGGAAGATACCTGACGGAACTTCTGAGCCGGCACAGCGAACACTACTATTTCCTTGCCCCTCAGAGCGTTGCGGATAGTGTTTGTGTATTTGATCCTGTCGCTGAGTATGACATACGGCAGGTATCTGTCGTTCATGCGTGTCTC
>JBGUME010000255.1:0-3013 GCA_045116695.1 Anaerovoracaceae bacterium
TGCTCCAGGACGTAGCTGATGATGTATTTGATCATCTCTTCTGCCATGTCCATGTTGCCGTTGATGTCGCAGAACGCCATCTCAGGCTCCATCATCCAGAACTCGGAAGCGTGTCTCGCGGTGTTGGAGTTCTCTGCTCTGAACGTCGGTCCGAACGTATAGATGTTACGGAACGCGAGCGCCATGATCTCTCCTTCAAGCTGTCCCGATACAGTCAGGTTTGCCTTCTTGCCGAAGAAGTCCTTGCTGTAGTCGATGTTTCCTTCAGCGTCTCTCGGCAGGTTATCGAGGTCGAGTGTCGTTACCTGGAACATCTCGCCGGCGCCTTCAGCATCGCTGCATGTGATCTCAGGCGAGTGCACGTAGATGAAGTTTTTCTCCTGGAAGAACTTGTGGATCGCGAATGCCGCGACGCTCCTTACTCTGAATACCGCGGAAAAAGTGTTGCTGCGCGGTCTCAGGTGAGCGATCTCCCTGAGAAACTCCATCGTGTGGCGCTTCTTCTGGAGCGGATAGTCCGGGTCGGAATCCGCTATGAGAGCGATCTCATCTGCCTTGATCTCAAACGGCTGCTTGGCCTCAGGTGTAAGCACCAGCGTACCTTTGACCTCTACGCCCGCGCTCAGTCTGAACTTCGCTACCTCGCTGAAGTTGGCAATCTTGTCCGCCTCATAGACCACCTGTACAGGTGTGAAGAACGAGCCGTCGTTTACCGAGAGGAATCCGAACTGGTTACTGCTTCTGTTTCCCCTCACCCATCCGTATACCGTTATCTCTTTGCCGGCATATGCTTCTGTGTTTCTGAATAATTCTCTGATTTCGATATCTTTCATCAATAAAGTCCCTTTGATTTTTTGTCTGCCGTGCTGTCCGCACTAGCCGTAAAATTATATCACAGTCGTCGTTGGGATGTCATCAAAAATCTATTGAAAAATGGCACATTTAGAGCTCTGTCTGAAACATGGAAAGAGCAGTTCTCCATACGTCTCCGTTTATGGTAAAATTGGCTTGTAATATAAAAGGCAATACACAATGCAGAGAAAGGAGAATAGCATGTCAATCCCTACTCCTCATATAAACGCTAAAGCAGGCGATTTTGCCGAAACAGTGCTGATGCCGGGCGATCCGCTCCGCAGCAAATTCATAGCCGAGACATTCCTTGAGAACCCTGTGCTCGTGAACAACGTACGCGGTGTCCAGGGCTACACAGGCACATACAAGGGCAAGAGAGTTTCAGTCATGGCATCCGGAATGGGCCAGCCTGCGATCGGAATCTATTCGTACGAGCTCTTCGCGTTCTATGATGTGAAGAACATCATCCGTATCGGATCCTGCGGTTCGATCGACCCTGAACTGCACGTCCGCGACATCATCATCGCTCAGGGAGCCTGCACCAACGGCAGCTACGCAAATCAATATGAGCTTCCGGGTACATTCTGCCCTATCGCTTCTTTCGAACTGCTTGAGAAAGCAGTAGCGGCCACAAGAAAAGCCGGCGCCAGGTTCAAGGTCGGCAACATCCTTTCTTCGGATATGTTCTACGATGACGCCGCTTCAGCAATGAGATGGTCCAAGATGGGCGTTCTCGGAGTCGAGATGGAATCCGCCGCGCTTTACTGCAACGCGGCAAGGCTCGGCAAGAACGGCCTCTGCATCTGCACGGTATCCGACTCCTTCAACTATCCTGAAGAAAACACGACAGCAGAAGAGCGCCAGAACTCCTTCACAAAGATGATGGAGATCGCACTCGAGATCGCTTAAGCGCAAATCAGGCGGGACGGACTCCGGAAATGAAGCAAGCCGCAGGACGAGCTCCCGAAACGGAGTAAGCCGCATAGCAACAGAGAACGTTCTCAAAAAGATAAAATAGAAAAAACTGCGCACCGAGGTTATAAATAACGGCCTATATGCGCAGTTTTTTCGTATTTTGGCCCAACAGACCGTATTATTCATCCAATAATCGGTATTTCTGCTATAAATAACGCACCGCCCATTGTTATCGTAAATCTGTGCATATAAAAACTGCGCATTTGAGTCTGAATCCGTCTTCCCTATGCGCAGTTTACCTCATTCATTATTTCGGAATTATTTCAAATGATCATCTTATGATCGCTTTAGTTTTCAAGCGTCGGACGGATCGCCTTAGTCTTCAAGCATCAAGCGTATGATCTCCTCATCCGTCTCCTTCATGCCTAATCTGGCCAGTTTTCCGACTGCGTCTATGGTGCTTTCAACACCATTCTTGACCAGGCCGTCGCCTCCGAAGAACTGGTTGCCTTTGTTGTACATCGAAAGGCCCATAAGTCCCGCCTCGACGGATACGGCTATCTTTGCCGCGCAGCTTGCCTTAGCCCCGTCGCATACTATTCCGGAATTAACCGCCAGAGCGTTTACGACCGTGTGCGCTACGCCATCGACTCCCTTCTCCTGCAGATAGGCCAGGCCTGCGCCGGCTCCGCAGCCCGCGCTTACGGCTCCGCAGTACGCGGAGAGAGTCCCGATGCCCGTCTTAAGGTGTATCGTGACAAGATTGGATACGCAGAGCGCTCTGAACAGTTCGTCTGTGGATTTGTTTCGTGCCCTCGCGTATACGATGACCGGGATGCTGTTTGTTATGCCCTGATTGCCGCTGCCTGAATTGATGACGACAGGCAGTTCGCAGCCGTTCATTCTCGCGTCACTGGCCGCCGCCGCATATCCTCTCATAACGTATTTGAGATCATATTCATGGCCCAGCATGATGGTGCTGCCTATGTTGGCGCCGTAGTCTCCTGCCAAGCCTTCTTCAGCTATCGCCATGTTGTACCTGATCTGTCTGTCAAGGATCTCCCGGACTTCCTCTACATCCACAGCATCCGCGAATTCGACTATGCCTTCTATGGTAAGGCAGCTCCTGTCAGTCTTGCCGCCGGACTTTGGCTCGTTTACATCCTTGCTGAGGATGATGCTGTCGTTCAGGCGGATGGTCACGATGTTTGTGTGATGATCGACTATCCTTACATACGCGGAGTCC
>JBGUME010000256.1:0-3418 GCA_045116695.1 Anaerovoracaceae bacterium
ATATAGCTCAGACTGAGCTCTCTGTTGATGAACCAAATTATATCAACTTCCTTCGCAGCAAATACTATCCTGTGAGCATATCCAGCCGCGCGTTTTCGGAACATGAGAAGCAGTGGCTGGGCGGACATGACTCGCTGCGTGTAGGCTATCTGAACAATTATCTCCCGTACAGCGGCACAGACTCCGAAGGCAATGTAAACGGACTTCTGAAGGATCTCATTCCGCGGATGATGAAAGATCTTGGTCTTGATGACCTTGAAGTCTCATATACAGGTTACGACAGTTACGACAAGATGATCGCGGGGCTGGAAGATGGAAGCGTCGATATGGTTTTCCCGGTAGGCGGCGGACTGTATTATGCGGAAGAGAGCGGGATATTCCAGTCGAATGCGGTCGTTTCAGCTGCGACAGAACTGGTATACAAAGATGAATATAACGACGAAACGGTGCGGCATTTCGCTGTAAACGAGAACAACAGCATGCAGTACTACTTCGTGAAGACATACTACCCGGACGCGGAGATCACCTTATATCCTTCGATCGACGAGTGTCTCCACGCTGTGAATGACGGAAAGGCAGGGTGCACCACCCTGAATGGACTGAGAGCGAACGACATACTGCGAAACAGCCGGTATAACGGCCTTTCATTGCTTCAGACCGCATACAATGACGACAGGAGCTTCGGCGTACAGATCGGAAATGAGGGGCTCCTGAAACTGGTCAACCGCGGCATCAACATTCTAGGCTCTGATTACGCACAGAACCTTGCTTTCAGGTACACCGATCAGCTGCATTCATATTCGTTCGGAGATATTATCCGGGACAACATGGGTCTTGTCGGAAGCATAATGCTTGCGATCGCCGCGCTTGTGATCATGTTCCTGGTACGCGACTCGAAACGCTCTAAGCAGCTGCTCAAGCAGCAGGAACGCCGCGAGCAGCAGGACAAGATGATAACCGCGCTCGCTTCGGACTACCGCTGCGTCTATCACGTCGACCTGGACAATGATGACGCTGTCTGCTACCGGGCTGACCCCGAAGCCACAGATCAGACGCCTGAAGGCATCCATTTCCCTTATCTTGAGCGTTTCACCTGGTACGCAAACAATTGTGTTGCAGAAAACTACAGGGAGGGTTTCCTGGAATTCATCGATCCGGTCAATGTGCGTAAAGCGCTCGAGAATGACCCTATCATAGCCTACCGCTATCTGGTGGAGCGTGACGGAAAGGAATACTACGAAATGATCCGCATGGCAGGCGTGAGGCATGCTGAAAACCGTGAGGATCATATCGTCCACGCAGTCGGTCTTGGTCTGACAGTCATCGATACCGAAATGCGCGAGACGATGGCAAAGAACCAGGCTCTCGGCGAAGCTCTCGCGGCGGCAGAAGAGGCCAATAAGGCAAAGACGGCGTTCCTGTCAAGCGTGAGCCATGAGATCCGTACGCCTATGAACGCCATCATAGGACTGGACAGTCTGGCGCTGCACAATGATTCAATCCCTGAAGAAACGCGCGGGTATCTTGAGCAAATAGGCGGGAGCGCGAGACACCTGCTTGGTCTGATCAACGACATACTCGACATGAGCCGTATAGAATCCGGGCGTATGGTTATCCGAAAGGAAGAATTCTTCTTCCGCGATATGCTGGAACAGATCAATACCATGGTCATGTCCCAATGTGAAGAAAAGGGACTGCATTATGAGTGCAAGGTGATTGGCGGCGTAAGTGATTACTACATCGGCGATGACATGAAACTCAAGCAGGTCCTGATCAATATCCTGTCGAATGCTATCAAGTTTACGGATGCGCCGGGCAATATCATGCTGACGGTGGAACGCATAGCCGTCTTCGGAGATCATTCGACCCTGCGATTCTGTATCAGTGATACCGGCATCGGAATGGATAAGGACTTCATCCCGAAAATTTTTGATACGTTTACACAGGAGGACAGCAGCAGAAACAGCAAGTATGGCAGCACCGGTCTCGGCATGGCCATTACGAAGAATATCGTTGAGCTGATGAACGGTACTATCTCTGTCGAATCTGAAAAAGGCGTAGGGACAGAGTTTACGGTCACCATTACTCTGAATAACAGCGATCATCAGGGGCTGTCCTCATACTCTCTGAATCCGAAGGATATACGGGTCCTGGTTGTGGATGACGAGGAGATCGCGGCCGAACACGCGCGGATCGTGCTGGACGAAGCGGGCATCATGGCGGATACCTGTTACGACGGACCGGCAGCCCTGCATATGCTGGAAGTGCAGCACGCAAAGCACGAGCCTTATAACCTTGTCCTGCTTGACTGGAAGATGCCGGGAATGGACGGAGTCGAAGTGGCGAGGGAAATACGGAAGAGATATGACAAGGAAACAACAGTCATCATACTTACCTCTTTCAACTGGGATGAGATCCTGGAAGAGGCGATACACAGCGGTGTCGACAGTTTCCTGGCAAAGCCTCTGTTTGCGTCTAATGTGCTTGATGAGCTGGAGCGTATCGCCCGGAAAAACAATATGAGTCTCTTTAAGGAGAAACAAAGGGCTGAGCTCAAAGGTAAGAGGATCCTGATGGCTGAGGACGTCTTCGTCAACGCGGAGATCATGAAACAGATCATTCTCATGCGTGAAGCGGAGATAGATCATGCTGAAAACGGCAGGATCGTAGTGGAAATGTTTGAGAACAGTCAGGAAGGTTATTATGACGCGATCCTGATGGATGTGCGCATGCCGGAGATGGACGGTCTGGAGGCAACAGCGGCTATCAGGGCTCTGGACAGACCGGATGCAAAAGCAATACCGATAATTGCCTTAACTGCCAATGCTTTTGATGAGGATGTTCAGCGCTCGCTGCAGGTGGGTATGGACGCTCACTTGTCTAAACCTGTGGATCCTGAGCATCTGTATCAGACACTGGAAGAGTTGATCTGGGAATATTATCAGACTCGCGGACTTTGATCACAAAAAAGCCTTGAACTTTTGAGGCGACCCCCAAAAGTTAGACTTTTGCTTCAGCGAGAAATCGCTGGAGTTTTTCTATGCAGCTAGCATCTCTTCTCGGTACTCAACTGGGCTCCGATAGCCGAGGGACACCTTACTGCGCTTTCAGGCATACACAAGCATCACAATTGATTGCATCAGGTACAGACATTGTCAGCGTGTCGAAGAGACTTGGTCATGCAGATACAACCACCACCATTAACATATATGCTCATGAGCTTGAGAAAGCAGAGAAGAAGTCAGCAACGGTCATCGGTCAGCTTTATTACAGAGAGGGATAGGAAGGTGAGAAGCGGGCATGTGATTTGCCCGCTTTATTTTGACTCAGGGCAATGGAATCATGTATAGTTAAGTAAATACTATCACTATACTATCACTGATTCTTGTAGGGCAATTTTGGGTTAATGTTGTTGATT
>JBGUME010000257.1:0-3338 GCA_045116695.1 Anaerovoracaceae bacterium
CCATAAATGAGTATTACGAGTCGTATGGCATGAGCGCTCAGCCGCTTGAATATGTAACATATTCGCTTCAGTCCGCGCTCCAGCCTATCGTATACATGATAGTGATATTCATGCTCGGATACATCCTTGACGCAGTTAGAAGAAACAACCCGGCATACTACCTCACAGATGAGGAAGTTCTGGAGGCTCAGGAGGCAAGAAAGCAGGCCAGAGAGGCCAAGAAGTTTGCCAAGGGAGAAGCCGCTGCTTTAAAGGCCGGCAATGTGACGACTACGGAGAAGTCTGTTGAGGCGGATTTCGCAAAGAGCCTCGACGAGGAGCTCAAGGCTGCCGAGAAGAAGGCAGAAACCAAGCCTGAGAATAAAAAGCCTCGCAGCAGCTACAACAAGTCCGGCCAGAGCAAACAGGGCGGCAGCAAGTCTAACAGCAGCAAGAGCAGCAACAGCGGCAGCAAGAGCGGCAGCGGCACAGGCAAGAGCAGCAGCAAGCAGAACAATAACAATGGCGGCAGCAAGAGCAGCAGCGGACAGCGCAAGAGCAGCAATAAGAAGCCTGCTGATAAGCCAAAGATGGAAGACGCCACAAAGTCAAAGGCCGAAGACGGATTCGAAGTCAGGATAAATGACAAGGAAAACTAAATAAGAAAAAGGGCGGGTTATGATCGACTGGAAAGGAATCACGTTAGAAGATAAACCGCGTATAGAGGAGAAGATTTGCGCAAGCGGCTGCCATGGTGCGGATTACGGTTTCGCAAATCTCTTTATATGGCGCAAAGCATACAAGCCTAAGATAGCTTTCTGCGGCAGCAGACTGCTGGTAGGTATGCCTCAGTGGAATGTCTATGCATATCCGAAAGGGGACGGAGATGTAAGGCCATCCATAGAACTGCTTCTTGACGAAGCTCACTCGCGCGGCAACAAACTCCGTATCAGAGGTCTTACCGACAAGACACTCGACGAGTTTCTGCCTATCTACGGCGACAGGTTCGAGATAGAAGAGGACCGCGACAACGCTGACTATGTCTACATGGCAAGCAAGCTCTGCGACCTGCCGGGAAGACACCTTTCTTCGAAGCGCAACCACATCAAGCACTTTGAGAGAAACGGCCCGTGGGAGTTCCATAAGATAGCAGCGGACTCCTGCGGCATATTTACTTCATGCGAGAGCGGCTGCGGCGTAAAGCTCTCATCCATAGCGGAGGCTAAGGCTTTCGTGGATGAGTTTTACAAGGAAAAGAACGATTCTGAACTTGCCGATGAGGCAGGCGCCATCGAGGAGATGTTTACTCATTACGAGGAACTCGGCTTCCTGGGCGGCATGCTCTACCAGAACGGTGAGCCTGTAGCGTTCACTGCCGGCACGAGACTGGACAACGAGGTCTTTGACACTCACTTTGAAAAGGCGCTTCCGGGAGTCGAGGGAGCCTACACCATGGTGAACCGAGAGTTTGCCAGGCTGGTAAGGGCAGAGTTCCCTGACATTGAAGCGTTCAACCGTGAAGAAGATATGGGTATAGAGGGGCTTCGCAAGGCAAAGCTCAGCTATCATCCGGATATCCTGCTTATGAAATATTTTGCATTTGAGAAATAATGCGGCAGGCATCGAAATGACAGATATGCTCGAAAAGACATTTGTGATACTGCCTGCAAACGACGGGGCCCTTTATGAGGGCCTGCGTGTTCTTTGGAGCGAGACATTCGGCGACTCGCCGGAGTATGTCGACTCGTTCTATGAGAACTTCGGCAACGACATAAAGGGTTATGTCATGGCGGATGAGAACGGCGAGGTATGCGCCGCGCTTACATGCCATCTCTGCGGGGAATATGAGGGCAGGCCGGTCTATGTCAGCTATGCCGTCTGTACGCGCGAAGACATGCGGGGTCGTGGTCTTGCGGCAGAACTGGTATCAGCTGTCAGAAACGAGGTCGCGGAGGCCGGAGGCATATCGGCAGTATCACCGGCGGAGCCATCGCTTGTACAGTATTATGCGAAGCATGGATATGAGCCGCACTTCATGGCGATACAGAGGGCTGTCATGTCACCGGACTTCGATGAAGAGGACTTCGATGATTACGACGAATTCGATCTGGATATAGAAGGCGCTGATCCGACACCTTTCAGGGCGTCGATAGATCTGGAACCGCTTTCGCCGGAAAGATACAACAAGTACAGAGAAGCGTTCCTCTCGGGGCGGCCTCACATAGAACCAAGCGAGGCAATGCTCAGGCTCATGGAGTCGGAGTCCATGGACGGATGCGGTCTCTGTTCCATCAACAAGGGAGATGCCATTTGCGTGATAAGCGAGGCAGGCCCTGCAAGGGTCGTTCTGACAGAGCTTATACTGAACCCTGTTCTGGAGGAGCTCTCGATGGGCATCGATGCGGAGATAGCCGCAATGATAGCCAAGCATTTCGACGCTGCGGAAACGGTCTACATCACACCGGGCGCGGGCGGATGTCAGGGCATGGCATACGGCCTCTCATCTGAGGATAATGTGCCGAATCACGAAGAAGAATTCCCGGCGTTTGCGGAGGAGCCGTACTACGGATTTCCAATACAGTAAAGATCCGCGTAACGCTTACGGACAGTATAGAAGGAGAAGAGACATGAACGTAGTTTGCCTGGACATGGAAGGCGTCATCTATCCGGAGATATGGATCGCTTTCAGTGAGGAAAGCGGTATCCCTGAACTCAGAAGGACAACAAGGGATGAGCCGGATTATGACAAACTGATGAAATGGAGAATGGGTATACTCAGAGAGCACGGACTGAAGCTCAAGGATGTACAGAACACCATCGCCAAGATCCGTCCGCTCCCGGGTGCAAAGGAGTTCCTGGATGAGCTCCGCAGCATCACGCAGGTCATCATCCTCAGCGACACATTCTCGCAGTTTGCCCAGCCTCTGATGGAGCAGCTCGGCTGGCCTACGATCTTCTGCAACGAGCTGGTCATCGATGAAGAGGGATACATCGCGGACATTAAGATGCGCTGCGATCATTCCAAGCTCACGACGGTCAGGGGCCTGCAGTCCATCGGCTACGACACGATAGCGGCCGGCGACAGCTATAACGACCTGGAGATGATAGAAGCCAGCAAGGCGGGATTCCTTTTCCGCTCCACTGAGCAGATCAAGAAGGACTACCCACAGTATCCGGCATTTGAGGAGTACGATGAGTTCCTCGAGGCCATCAAGGCAGCCCTGTAAAAAATCCTACCGAATAAATAGGATTTGCTTGCAATTCTCTCTGCAAGGTTGTAATATATGCGGCGGAGACAATTACACGGTGAAAGGAGTCAACGAAATGATCACTAAAGACATGATTATCGCAGACGTTAT
>JBGUME010000258.1:0-4773 GCA_045116695.1 Anaerovoracaceae bacterium
AGAGCGCCTGATGAAAAGGACCGCAACGTAGCGGGAACCGGAGGATGGGGCGTGCTGTCGCCTTATATACTCGGCAGGCTGGCGGAATTCGGTGTCTATAATCCGATAAAGGACCTCATCGATAACGACAAAATGCTATTTGTGGGAAACAATCATATAAAGAGGCTGGAAGAGTACTATAACAAGTGGTACGGAACAGATAAAACGGTCATATATATGCAGCAGGTGGATGAAGTGGACGGAAACAAGATCTGGGCTGTAAAAACGGCAGAACGATAATAACAGGTGGCCTTGTTGGCTGTTTCGGTTGTGCAAAAAACATCGTTATGATATGATATATATGTATAATTATGAATAGTTATATGAAGAATTACTTTTTGGAGAGAATTATGAAAAAACATTCAAGAATCATTTCCATTCTGCTCGCCATGATGATGGTCATGACATCGCTCAGCATAGCTTTTGCTTTGGATGAGCCTGCCGAAGGGACTCAGGGCAATGATCCTGCTGTTACAGGGGAAACACCTTCAGGGCAGGAGACAGGTGAAGATCCTGAAGGTGACGAGAACGATGAAGGGAATAATTCAGTAATCAATGATCTGGTCGAAGGCCTTGAGAGGCCTAGTGTTACTGTGATAGTAAACTATGTCGACGAGCTTGATAAAAAGATAGTCAATCCCGTTACAAAGGAGCCAGTCGATCCTGTTACACAGGAAGTCGAGTTCGTAAAGAATGCCGATGGAGTTTACGAAGGCAGCTATTCTATCGAATCGCCTAAGGTACCGGGATATGCTCCGGATAAGAAAGTCGTTGAGGGCACTGTCAACCGCGATTCTGAGAGTCCGACTGTTATCACGGTCAAGTATACTCCTTCTCCGGCAGACCCTGTCAAAAACTTCAAGCTGCACCCTGCATACAACTGCATTATTCTTACGTGGGACACAGTTGAGGACGCAAAATCATATGTTATCCAGAGATCCACGACCAAAAGCGGATACTATACGGATATCGCGACAGTACAGAACACAGACGGAAATCAGATCACTTACTGGGACAGAACCGCAAACGGGATAGACAGCAGCAAACATACCGCCAGGACGTATTACTACAAAGTGCTTTCGGTCTCGGTGACAGATATCAGATCGCCTCAGCCGGCAACGGCCAGCAATACCTGCGTTAGACCGATGTATGAGAAGCTTGTATTCAAATGGGCCGAAGACGGGAACGAGCTTACTTCCCACGACGGAAAAAATAAAACGATATATTTCGGCACCGGCACGGAAGTTACCGCGATGGGCTTTAACGGCGGCAAGTATGAGTTCTGGTACAACGGCTATTATTTCACTGCAAGCTTTATTAGATTTAAAAATCAAAGAGCTGATTATCAGCCAAACGACAGCAACGCGGTCGGTAGCGCGACTTCTTACAGCGGCAGATGGGGACGCCAGAACTACGCAAGCGCATCAGGCGTAGGCGACAATTATCAGGGGATCAGATTTTATGACAAGATCTCCGCTGAGAGCTTCGTAAATGCCACGGGGAAGACTAGCCGTACAAGATACCTGATATGGGTAAGCACTTTTACTCAGCATCTGTATGTTTTCCAGGGAACCAAAGGAAACTGGAAACTGATAAAAGACTGGGAGTGCTCTACAGGAGCACCTCAGTCGCCGACACCTTCAGGTACTGATAAGGAAATCTGGCAACAGCCTAGTAATAGTGACTACAACCGAAAACCTAATCCGAGTATTGATTGGTGGAGCAAGTTCCAAACCGATAATTCCATACATGGACAATTAAGCCACTATGAATTCGGAGCGCCGCAATCTAACGGATGTGTCAGAAACTATGACGAAAACGCCAAGTGGATCTATTACAATTGCGATGTTGGTACAGGGGTCATTATCTATTAAGACTATGAAAATGGCATGATCCATCAAAGTAAAAACAAAGCAGAAAGGATCGAATGGAACAGGGTAAAATACAAATGAAGAGAAAGATACTAGTTTTACTGCTGGCTTTGACTTTAGCCCTTTCTTTGACGCCTATGATGGCTTTCGCTGATGACGGGACAGAGGATCCTGCATCTGCCAATGAGACAGCTAATGAGATCGCTGAAGAAAATAAGGCACAGGATGAGGTGCCGGTAAAGGCAGACCGTGCGTCTGATAGTGAGACAGCAAAAGAGAAGGATCATGAGGAAGTTCTTGCCCGCAAAGCGAGAGCAACAATGCTCGCCGGCGGGAACAAAACGGTATTAAAGTCCTCCAGGAAGGCAGCCGTAAAAAGGGGTCCGAAAATATGCCCGCATACTAATACGTTTAACAAATATTGGTTTGATGAGGATGAATGCATCAAACGCGATCTCGGGGACTACCATGAAGTGACAGGCGAGATCTGGGAGGCTACGATCTGCAAACAGTGTCTTGAAACACTGGACGAGGTATATCTCGGATACACGACAGTGACGGAAAGACATTATTATGAATGGGGCACATGCTGGATCTGCTACCATGAAAATACATGTTCTCATCCTTCAACAGTCGTTTATTATAATCCTGATGAAGATGAAGACTGCAAGATAATCGATCGTGGAGACTACCATGAATTAAACGGCTTCATCGATGAGAAAACGTATTGTGAAGTATGTGGCGATCTGCTGGACTGGGAAGTCTTTGAAGATATGTCAGTAGATGTAGCTCATTTCTTTAACAGCGGCGGTGCATGTGAGGAATGCGGCCACCTTAATGATGATACCAGGCTGTACGGACAGTCCAGATATGATACAGCCGTTACAGTGGGGAACAGGTATAGCGACATATCAGGTTCGACGTTCGAGAATGTGATAGTGGCATACGGCCAGAACTATCCTGACGCGCTGTCAGGCGGATATCTCGCAAAGGTAAAGCATGCCCCGATCCTTCTTGTAAAGCCGGCTGAAGAAGACTACATTGTTAACTATATTTACGAAAACATCAAACCGGGAGGAACGGTATACCTGCTCGGAGGAACAGGAGCGGTAAGTTCTTCGTTTGAGAACAAGATAAGCGCTAAGGGAATAAGTAAAAAGAGACTTGGCGGTGAGGACAGATACGCGACGAATCTGGAGATCCTGAAGGAAGCAGGAGTCAGTAGTGAAGATATCCTGGTCTGCACAGGCACCAGCTTCCCGGACAGCCTGTCGGCATCAGCAGTCGGAAAGCCGATCCTGCTTGTAGGAAGCTCTCTTACAGATACTCAGAAGGACTATATCCAGGGCCTGAGCACGGAGAAGTTCTACCTGATAGGCGGCGAAGGAGCAGTGGTGCCTGAAATAGAGTCTGACCTCTTAGATCTCGGATATAGCAGGAGCAATATCAGGAGAGTCGCGGGAAGCACGAGGTTTGAGACCTCAACAGAAGTAGCAAAAGCGTTCTTCAATAATCCGCAAACGGTAGTACTGGCATACGCGCAGAATTTCCCTGACGGACTGTCGGGAGGACCATTCGCGATGCTGCTGGACGCGCCGATCATACTGACCAATTCCAGCAAAACAGACGCGGCAAGGGCGTACGTAAGGTCGGTGGGAGCAACCGACAACTACACGCTGGGCGGACCGTCGCTCATTTCAGACAGAGCTGTTGATGTTATCATGGGCGATTAGCTGAAAACATACGGACAGCGGAGTAACAGGTCATATTATTTAAAATATGCAGTAAAACAGAGGTATATTTAGTGAAAAAGAAAAGCATGAAAAAAAGAACTCTTTCAGTGCTGCTGGCGATCGCAATGTTTATTACTTATACGCCGGTCCTTTCCTATGCACTGACAGAGGAGACGGAAGGCGGAAATGACGCCGCGGCAGAAGCAGCAGAAGTTCTGGCTGTGCCGGAAGCTGAAACAGAGGAGCCAGAAGAGCAGACAGCTGATTCGGCAACGATCGACTCCCTGCTGCTCGGACTTGAGCCGGCAGAATCAGAAAACGAAACGGTCCTGTCTGAAAGCAAGGCGCCTGAAAGCAAAGCGCTCAAAAGCAAGGCGGCTTTGAGGGGCAATAAAGGGACAAACGTTATCAAGGCAGAAGACACAAGGCATGCCGGACTGGACAGATTCGATACAGCCAAACTAGTGGCAGAAGAGTATAAGCGTGTATCAGGCTCGGAGAAGTTTGAGAACGTGGTCGTGGCCTACGGACAGAATTACCCTGACGCTTTGTCGGGTGTATATCTTGCCAATAAAAAGCATGCCCCGATCCTTCTTGTAAAGCCTGCTGTAGAAGACGACATCGCTAACTATATTGACGAAAACATCGCGTCCGAAGGAAAGGTATATCTTCTTGGCGGGACCGGAGCAGTAAGTTCTGCGTTCGAGAATAAGATAAAAGCTAAGGGAATAGATACCGTAAGGCTTGGAGGCAAGGACAGGTACGCGACGAATCTGGAGATCCTGAAGGAAGCGGGAGTCGGTGATGAGCCGCTTCTGGTATGCACAGGCACAGGCTATGCGGACAGCCTGTCGGCATCAGCAGCCGGAAAGCCGATCTTTCTGGTAGGCGGAGGCACCCTCTCAGATGTTCAGAAGAACTATATCGATAACCTTAGTACAGATACGATCTACCTGATAGGCGGTACAGGAGTAGTCAACAGTAAGATCGAGGCAGAAATCAGAGATCTTGGCTATGATCCGGAGAGACTTTTTGGAGCGACAAGGTATGAGACATCTACAGCAGTAGCAGGGGAATTCTTCCCGGAAACAAAGAATGTAGTGCTGGCATACGCGCAGAATTTCCCGGAT
>JBGUME010000259.1:0-4338 GCA_045116695.1 Anaerovoracaceae bacterium
TCTGATGCTTTAAGCTCACCTCTTAGACGAATTCTTTCAAGATCGGCTATTCGTTGTGCTATCACCTCAGCTTCTCGAGTTTTTACCGCAAAATAGCTTTGGGCAAAAGCAATCTCTTCCTTCCGGGGATCGCCGTTTTGAGCAATCAGATAACAAGCATAGCGCGTTAGCATAACATCTTTTTTAGGTACATCTGCTACACCACCTTTGACCATTTTACTGACGTCAGTAAAATGGGATTCTTCAAGGGATCCAGAAGTTACACAAGATATTTTGGCTTTGTTTATTACTTCTTCGAAATTCTGCCATTTAGAATATCCGAGCAAGGGCTGTAGTTCTCTGCCATACCAGAACTCAACACCATCTTCATCAACATGCATAATGCTGTCAAAACTGCTCTTCATTGATTCGATTAGATGTTTTTCCATATATGATGATTACTCCTTATCTAAGAGCTTGAGTAAAGGCCTATTTGTCGTCTGTTTTTTCCTTTAATTGGTCTTTGTAAAATTGCAGGATTTTTACTACATCACTTTCGCTATAAATGGCGGTGTTATCTCGTACTTCCATTGCTGGTGGCTGAACACCGGAATTCTGATTGTAATAATAGCCTTCTTTGCTTCCCGCATCCTCTCTGAGCATAGGATATTTATATCTCCACTCATCATACTCGTTTTTGGATATGCTGCCTGTCGTAAGCTTGTTCTTCATGACATACCATGCACGGAGGTCGTCAGCTACTTCCTTGTTGTACTTCGGATGGTTGATATCCTGCTTTAAGCATATATATCCGTCTAGGACAGTAACAGTTAGTCCGTATAGGTCTTCCATCTGAAAAAGGGTGTGCATAAATCCAATCTTTGTATCGATTTCCGGGCTCTGAATAGCTTCCGGTGCAACATCAAAGATTTCTGCGAATTGCTCTATTACATCTCTCTTCGGTTCACGTCTATTCCATTCATACTGAGCCACTCTGACATTTGTCGATTTCCCGGCAAACCCCATAGCCTCTCCGAGTTCTGCCTGTGTCAAACCCTTGCGTCGCCTGAAAAAACGTATCCTTTCGCCTATTGACATGTTAGTCACCTCTCTTTCTGGAAGGATTGTATCATATTGTTGAAACATATACAATAAAAATATAGCAAAAAAGATTATTTTATCACTTGACTATGTCAGAAAAAGTTATATAATAATCTACTTCCCAAAAACGACTGTATAAAAACAGAAATACATGGAGAGGCTAACGCCTTCCAATAACGATACAAGTTATCACTTTAGAATGATCGAAAGGAGGTTTTATGGAGCTAAGCGAAAGACAGATCAAGCAAATTGTCAGAGTGATAATGCCGGAGCTGTATGAGATGCAAGCAGGATGTGACAAATGGTATGACATAATCGCAGAGCTTTGCAGAGGTAGTGAGAGCAGCAACGCTTCTGAACAGCAAGAGGCATAGAGCTATTGGCATGAATGTGGTGACAAGTAATAGGGAAAGGAGGATGAGAGTGACGAAGATAACACCTATGAAAGCAATCAGAGCTAAATGCATCGACTGCAGCTGCGGCGAAAAGAAAGAAGTGAGGCTGTGCCCAATCGAATGGTGCCCGCTTTGGCCGTACAGGATGGGAAAACGTCCAATAAAGGATGCTAACGTCGATAAGGAAAAATGAGAATGAAAAAATCGAGATAGCTAGCAGGTTTTTCGAAAAAACACCCCCTGAGATAGCAGTTTTGAATAGGGGTGTGGAAAAGGTAGGAATGATTATATGGAGGGTACTGAATGGCAGAAAACAATTACAAACTTATCAATATGGACGACATAGAAGCAGAAGAGATCGAATGGCTCTGGGAAGGGTTTATACCAGTAGGGAAGCTGACAATTCTTCAGGGGGATCCGGGCAAGGGCAAAACAATGGCTATGCTCAACCTGATTTCAGCCTTCACAACAGGCAGAGGTTTGCTGGAGCCACCGGGAAGTCCAATGATCAGAGAGCCCATCAATGTCATATATCAGACTGCAGAAGACGGACTCGCCGATACTATCAAGCCAAGACTCGTTGCTGCCGGGGCAGACTGCAGAAGAGTCTCGGTCATTGATGAGAGAGAGGAGATGCTTAGCATGACAGACGAGAGACTGGTCTGGGCAATCAGGGAGACAGAAGCCGGCTTGGTGGTCCTTGATCCGATCCAGGCATATCTTGGAGAAAAGGTCGATATGCACAGAGCAAATGAAGTCAGGCCTAGACTTAAACATCTTGGAGATATCGCTGCAGAGAATAGATGCGGCATGGTGCTGATCGGGCACCTGAACAAGAAGGAAACTTCAAAAGTTGAGTACAGAGGTCTTGGCTCAATGGATTTCACTGCTGCAGCCCGCAGCGTGATCCTGTGCGCAGAGCTACCGCGCGACAAGGATGTGAGAGTGCTCGCATCTACTAAGTGCTCCCTTACTTATCCGCCGGAGCCTGTG
The DNA here is from genome assembly GCA_045116695.1 of Anaerovoracaceae bacterium. Taxonomy (GTDB): domain Bacteria; phylum Bacillota; class Clostridia; order Peptostreptococcales; family Anaerovoracaceae; genus Crickella. The sequence goes on from JBGUME010000259.1 coordinate 2,469, forward strand.
GCATTCCGTCTTAGCAAGGAGCGAGGCTTCGAGTGGGAAGGCAGCTACAGTATCACTGCTGAAGAATTGCTGCAGGGCACAGGTGTTAAAGGACAGAAGACAATCGAAGCGAAGGCGTTTCTTGCGGCAGAGCTTCCTGCTCCCGGAGAGTATATCCCAAGCACATTGCTGATGGAGAAAGCGAAGGAGCAAAAGATAGCTGAGAAGACATTACGCAATGCCATGAAGGATCTTGGGATTAAATCCCATAAAGAAGCAGACAGATGGTTCACAGGATATGCTGTCTGATATCAAAGAAGAAGGTGGCAAGATGGTAAGACGGTAATTCTGCAAAGAGTGCGGCCAACCTACTATCTTCATAACAGTTATAGCATTGCCATGTTGCTATCTTGCCATCTTGGAATAGGCCTCGCCGACTGAGAGCGAAATACACCCATCGCACAAACCTTACGGTTCGTTCTCTGTGTATTTCGCCTCGCGGGGCGGTACCAATGAATACAAGGCACTCAGGAAAAGGGGGTGACGCCTATAAAAAATGTGACATTTATACAGCACGGAAAGCTGACTAATGTAGTCGGCAGGATCAGATATATCAGCGATGAGAAGAAACAGGAGAACCTATATGCGGTCTATGAAACAGTGCCGAGGAAGTACTGGCGGGATCTTGCAAAGGAGAATCAGTCGGACTTCAGGCGCAGTGGGACGAGTGGAAACTGCATCGAGGCCAGAGAACTGATAATAGCTTTGCCGAAAGAAATGACCAGATATGATCCGGATGAACTGCTAAGATACTTCGTTGAATCCTACCGAAAAGAATATGGCACCGAGTGCATCGCAGCTCTCCACCATAACAAGAGAAAGACGAATTATCATATCCATCTGATCTTTTCGGAGCGGCAGCAGCTGGAAGAACCGATGAGAAAGATAGCAACTCGCAACATGTATTTTGATCCTGAAGGCAGGCATGTCCGGACGAAAAAGGAAGCGACTGCTGATGGAAAACTGCTTTCTGGCTACAGCATGATTCCCAAAGGTGAAGTGTATGAGGAGCATCTATTCGATAAAAAGAATCCGCTCTTCAAGCAGAAAACATTCACAGAAGATGTAAAAGTTTTCTTCACAGATCTCATGAACAGGCAGCTGTCCGAACCAAATCAGATGCAGGTATTCCCGAAGAACAGTCCATTCCTGCCGACCAAGAAGATCGGCAAGAACAATCCTAATGCTGGATTTATTGAAGAGACCAACAGACTAAAGGATGAATGGAACAAAAAGATGTGGACAGCATACCGTAATGGGGCACCCAAAGAGAGCCTGATAACGGTAAAGAAGGAACTGATATCCAAGCCGGCAGCAGAGTCGATCAGGGAAGCCGGCGGCAAAAGTAATCCCGGTAAATACAACAGCATACTTGTAAGAGCGGTAGCGATAGTAGCTGAAATGTGCAGACTCCTTAGCAGACAGGGAAGAGAGACCTGGGCAGAAGAATGGGGCAATGCTCTTGAAAAACTGATGCAGTATGCTATTGAGAGAATTGGACTTAGGATAAATGATCCAGTCAAAGAGTTACGAACTGATAGAGGCGCAAGATAGTCAGCCAAGCCTCGTCATGATGAAAAGTACCGAGGACAAAACAATCCCCGGTACTTTTGTATGAGAAGGCGCGAATCAAATACTTTCGTCAACAACCAAACTGTCGATGATTGAATGGATCTGTTCCATTGAGAGCTGCCCGGTTATGGCAATGTATGTACCGTTCTTCTCCATGTATACAACAATAAGAGGGCTGGTCTGATCACGGAAGACAATGAGTTCATACTCGCCATATGTTTCTTTGTTGATATCAAAGCCATCGTTGTCTGCATATACG
>JBGUME010000260.1:0-10449 GCA_045116695.1 Anaerovoracaceae bacterium
TTTACCGTGATGACTGTGATGATATCGAAAATGACGTGTCCTATAGCCAGCAGATTGAGTACGGTGTATTTTCTGGCGTTGTCGTAAAACCCGTGCCTGGATGAGTACCAGAGCAAAAGAAGTAATGTGACCAAACAGACTATCTCCGATCTCAATGTCAGTATCAGGTTCAAGTTGAATCTCCTTCCTTTTTCCCAAAGGCCTTCGTAGTGGCGCTGTCGGTTATGATGACTTCGGTCCTCATGGTCTTTGACGCGGAGTCATAATGCCTCTTGGCGTAGCATAGCACATAGATATGTCTGCCGTCCTTGCGGAGCAGTTCGTGCTCCATGTAGACCGTATCCCCTTTTTCCAACTGCTTACTGACGTTCCGGAAGTACTCTTCCTTATGAGCCTCCGGTATGAGGTCTGCCTGCCTGAGCCATCCGTTCTTGATATCTTCCTTGGTGTATCCGGTGATGGTCTCAAAATCGTCATCGACACTCAGTATGCAATCGTTGATATCCATTATATACCTACTGAAGAGAATTGCATAAGGTCTTCTTCCTTTAATGTCATGTTCAGCTTCAGCGAGGCTGCCTTCCTCGGCGCTGTATGTCCTGTTCCCGTTAGGTGAATCGCCTTCCACCTGTATGACCGTATTATCTCCGAAAGGCACATCAGGCTCATCGCTTATCAGGCCCATGGCCATATCCGGATCCTCATCAAGCATCTTCAGGAATTCTTCTGTCAGATTAGGGTCGAACTGAGTTCCTGAGCAGCGCCTCATTTCTGCCTTGGCTTCTTCTGTGCTTATCGCGCGTCTGTATGACCTGTTGTTGATCATCGCGTCATAACTGTCTACGACCGAGATTATCCTGGAGAGCAGCGGTATGTCTTCTCCCTCAAGCCCCTTAGGATAGCCCTTACCGTCCCAGCGCTCATGATGGTAAAGGATCATGTCCGCGATGTCTCTGAGCTCCCACGAGCTGATCGCGATCTGGTAACCCTTTTCCGCATGGGACTTAAGCACCTCCCACTCCTCCGGTGTCAGCCTGCCCGGCTTATTGAGGATCTCGAGAGGTATGCCTACCTTACCTATATCATGAAGCAGACACAGGAGTGAGAGCTGGCTCATCTCGAGGTCTGAGAGGCCAAACCTGCGTCCCAGCTCGAGTCCGGTGCGCTGGGTGCGCTTCACGTGAGCCTCGGTATCGCTGTCGCTTTCCTTAAGCGCGCGTACCAGGGATGTGATCGTTTGCGAGTGAGTTGATTCATCATCAAGAAGCTTTTTCACCTGCATTGAGCGCAGCGACTTGTTTATCAGATCAAGTATGTCGGTATCTTCGGTGGCCGACGCGGCGTAGCCAGCCTGGATCTTTGCCCTGAACAGACCCTTGATTTGATCGCCGTATCTGCGCATCTCGTCTTCAGTCGCATAGTAGGAGATGGCTATGAGACGGGCATCGTATCCGCGTACATAGTACGTTTCCTCAGGCATGCACTTTCTGATGAGCTCCGAGAATTCTCTTATGAGCTGGTCACCGGCATCCTTGCCCTGGTTGCGGTTGATGGAGCCCATGCTGTTGATATCGAACTGCGCCACAGCGCATGGATATCTGAATGTCTCCGGATTGTCGCGTACAAACTGCCTGAAGTGATCCCAGCTGTGGAATCCCGTCAGCAGGTCGATCTCTTCAGAAGCATCGGTATACACGAAGAGGTCGCCCAGTTCTCTGCCCGTGTTATCCCTCAGACGCATAAAATCGCACCTTAGCGGATTGCCGCTGTTTGCGACTCCTGCGAAGAGCTGCTGTGAATAGCTGTCGACTTCCGTCGCGGCGCCGCTCTCCGTGCCGGTCAGTTTCTCGAATTCCTCGACCCTCATTTCACTTATGCCTCTTAGGGCAGGGATCATCTCTGACAGCCTGTCATTTCTGAGTACAAGATTTCCGTTGTAATCGAAGAGTGCGATGCCCTGATCGAGATTGTCGAACACCATCTTTGACAGGCTCTGCTTCAGGTAACTGTCACGGTATTTGAAGCAGCTCCAGTACATTATCAGGAGGCCCAGGCTGTATCCCGGGATTGAACTGTCTATGAGGTAGATGGCGCTGGCGCGGTGGCCCGGAAGCGGCAGGATGAAGAACGCGTTGATGACTACGATTATCATTATGGCTATAACAAACAGCCAGTACTGTATGCGGTAGTTTTTCGGTGTCAGTATGAGCCTGCGGATCAGTATGCCAAGAACCGCGATAACCATCAGATATGTAAAGATCAGGTGCATGGCATAAAGCGGCTTGATGGCGTAATCGTAGAACGCGAGCGGAGTATCTCTGTGAATGTATCCTATCGCTATCTCCTTGAACGGGTTGATCGCGAAGACCAGTGTCTCGAACCATGCGTAAGCCTGGATGGCTTTCATTGCGGGGATGGTGACCACTGTTTTGGCGCGGGTGGTGTATACGGTAACGAATCTGATCATCATGATCAGAAGCCAGTCGATGCACACAAAGTAGATGCTGGACATGATTGATACGATCAGGTAATCCGTCATGATGATGCTGATAAGGTAAGAAAGCGCAATGAGCGCCGCAAGAGATGAGCACCTTGCAAGGTACAGGCCTTCAAGTGTCTTCTTAAGAGATGATTTATAAGCAAACCAGCAGTCCACGAACATAAGAATAAATGTGAAGACTGCGTATGCCAGTCCGACTCCATATAACATGGGGGTTCTCCTTTGGTATGGAATGCTGTAACGGGCATAATTCCGGGTTGGGCTGTTTAGATAGTTTATTGTATCAAAATCAATACAAGATTGGCAACGAAAAAGAACCCCCTATGGGGGTTCTTTGGCTTTTAGTACAACAATGTACATTATGTCAGCTTATTTCCCAGTCTACAGGCCCTATCCCGTTGTCTTCAAGGAAGAAGTTGCAGCGGGAGAAGTAGGCGCCGCCAAAGAAGCCCCGGTATGCCGAAAGAGGGCTTGGATGCGGTGCGGTGATGATGAGGTGGCGCAGGGCCGGGAACCGGCCGTCCGCCGCGTCGGCGGACGCGCGGGCGGCGTCCAGTATGAGATTCTTCTTGGCGCCCGCGCTTGCGCCCCACAGTATGAATACCATTGGCGTTTCGCGCGAAGCCAGAAGTTCTATCACCCTGTCCGTAAACTGCTCCCATCCTTTTCCTCTGTGCGATCCCGCCTGATGCGCACGCACGGTAAGCACGGTATTCAGAAGCAGCACTCCCTGTCTTGCCCACGAATCCAGCACGCCGCCTTCCGCAGGCCTGCGGTACCTTATCCCCAGGTCATCCTCAAGTTCTCTGAAAATGTTGACAAGCGAAGGCGGCTCGGTCACGCCCGCTTTCACGCTGAAAGCGAGCCCGTGCGCCTGCCCGGGTTCGTGATACGGATCCTGCCCCAATATCACTACCTTGACATCGTCATAATCCGTAAGCCTGAGAGCGTTATATATATCTGTTGCAGGCGGATACACCGTCTCTGACTTATATTCATCAATAAGGAATGAGCGCAGCTCCTGATAATACGGCTTTTGCCATTCATCAGCGAGAAGCCCGTCCCACTTGTTGCCTGTTATCTTCTTCATTGTCAAATAGGCAGATGTTATTCCTCTTCCTTTTCAAATTCAAAGCTTCCTACCAGACAGCCGCGTCTTCTTTCGATCGCGGCAAAGACCAGATATACGATAGTCGCGCAAATGACCCCTATCAGGAATCCGCATATGACATCTGACGGATAATGCATTCCCAGATAAAGCCTTGAGATCCCGATAAGGACCGCCAGTATCACGCCGGCGATACCGAGTCTGTGGAACAGGCATGGATCCGCACCGACGCCTTTCCATCCAAGGCAAGGTACCATGTCATAGTCCTTTGCACCTCCGGATCCGTCCTCGTTTCTGTGCCTCACCGGTACTGTCGCCTTGAACATCGCCCATGCGGGAGCGACAGCATTAGACGTATGTCCGCTTGGGAATGACGCGTCTCCCGGGTCTCCCATAAAGTTATACACTGCTTCGAAAACTACCCAGGGGCGTTCCCTGTCGATCACCGGTTTGATCACCAGGTTCACGCATATAAAGTTGAACAGAAGCGCAAGTGAACAAATGATACCCAGCCTGCGTGTCTTCCTGAAGAACAAAAGCAGAAGGCATACGCATATCCAGAAGACCCCTCCCTCACCGAAGTAAGTGATCACCTTCATTATCGGAGTAAGCCAATCGGCATTCAGGGCGTCCTGAATGCCGATCAAAAGATTTCCATCAAATTGTGTAAAAGAATCCATCAGCAGATCTCCGGGATCACTTGCACATTCCTTCCGGATAGTTCACGTATACTTTAGGGATCCTCAGGTCGAAGCAGCATGTGATCTCGTAGTTGATCGTTCCATTGATCGCTGCCAGATCGTCCGCGCTGATCTCCTCATTGCCCTGTTTACCCATGATCACTATCTCATCTCCGAGCTTGACATCAGGCACCGCGGATACGTCCACCATGCACTGGTCCATGCAGATGTTTCCTACTACCGGACACTTGATGCCGCCGCAGAGCACGCTGATCTTGCCGCTGTTGAGTCTGCTGTAACCGTCAGCGTATCCGAGACCGATCGTCGCGATCTTTGTCTCCTTCTCGCTCGATGTGAACTTGCGTCCGTAGCTTATCGATGTGCCGGCAGGTACTGTCTTGAGGTTCACGATCTCTGCCTTAACAGTCATGACTGGCTTGAGATCGAGGACCTTGCCTTTGAGGTATCCGCTCGGTGCGAGTCCGTACAGGATGATTCCCGGACGGCAGGCGTCGAAGTGTATCTCAGGATATACCATTATTGACGCCGAGTTAGCGCAGATCATCTTAGGCTTGAAGCCGGCAGCGTTCAGCTTGTCTATGAACGCCTTGTAGTTCTTGATCTGCATGCCCGTGTATTCTCTCTGTTCTTCATCAGCTGTCGAGAAGTGTGTAATGACTCCGGCGATCTTGATGCCCGGAAGTTCGGAGAACTTCTTGTACTGTTCTACCGCGTATTCACGCTCTTCTTCTGTGAATACTCTGAAGCCGACTCTGCCCATTCCTGTATCCAGGCCGAAAAGAACTCTTGCCGGCTCTGCGCCCTGAGCCATTACCTCATCGCTCAAAGCCTTTACATAGTCATAGTGCATGACTCCCGGGATCAGGTCATACTCGACGACGGTGTCCACGCACTGGATCGGAGTAAGTCCGAGGATGACGATGTTGCCCTCGATACCGTCCTCACGGAGGTTGATGGCTTCTTCGAGAGTAGCTACAGCAAAGCTGTCCACTCCATTGTACTGGAGCACCTTAGCGCACTCCGTGGCTCCGTGTCCGTAGCCGTTTGCCTTGATTACGCCGATCATTTTAGGGCACTTCATCTGTGCCTTGATCTGCTTTACGTTGTGGTCAAAAGCCGACATGTCGATCTCGGCCCAAACCTGTCTTAAAGTCTCCTTATACATAACACATCTCCTTATATTTACGTCCCATATAAGTTTCTGTCAGGGCTTATTATGTTTGCCTTCACATACATAATAATTTTACTCCTCAGAGATATTCATATCAAGAATGCAAATCTATTCGCCGCCTTCCTCTGAAGCCGCTTCAGGCTCTGTCGCAGGCGCAGGTTCCGGCGCCGGTTCAGGTTCAGGCTCCGGTTCCGGCTCAGGCCTGCTGAGGAGCTGGATGTCTCTCAGCAGCATGGCCGTCTTGGTATATGTGATCTTTACCGCGTCGCCCTTCTGCGGGAAGTAACCGCTCGCGATCTTGGTATCCTTGGTTATGTTGAGTGTGATCATTTCACCATCATCTGTCTGTATGGTACATGTCTGTTTTTCTTCATCACCCTCTACTATCGTTCCCAAAGCATCGATCTTCACGTCAGGTTCCTGAACAGGATCCGGTTCAGGTGCCGGTTCAGGCTCAGGCGTTGGCTCCGGTTCAGGCTCAGGCGTTGGCTCCGGTTCAGGTTCAGGCGCCGGCTCAGGTTCACCGCCTCCGCCCTTTTCGATCAGCTCTATCTTGAGCGCCTTCATATCCTCTTTCACATAGGTGACCTTGACGGTATCCTCTTCTGCCGGGAAGTATCCGCTTGCGATGTCTGTATAATCGCCTACCTCAAGGATTATCATTCCTCCGTCTTCAAGCAGGACACTGAATGTGTCTGTTCCGTCGATGCTCCACTTAGTGATCATTCCTTCCGCCGTGATCGCATCCTCAGGTATAGGCGTTGGTTCAGGTTCAGGCGCCGGTTCAGGCTCAGGCGTCGGTTCAGGTGCCGGTGTCGGTTCAGGCGCCGGAGCAGGATTCTGCTCCCACAGCGCATTGACTGTCAGGTCTTTGGTGATCTTGCTGAAATCCTGATCCCAGCCCTTGAATGTATAACCGGCTAATGAAGGATTTGCCGGTGCCTTTGCTGCATCGCCTTTCTTGACTTCCTGGGTATTTATGATCTTGTCGTTGCCATCTGTAAATGTCACTTTATAAGTGATCACCGGTTCCGGTTTATTCTTCACACAAAAGATATTTGTAGCTGTGGCTCCTTTGCTGAGCTTCCCGGTGTATGCGATCTCGGCCTTGCAGCCCTTCTCCGGCTTATCGCCCGAGTACTTCGTCTTATCGTTGGTGTGGATGACATATGCTTTCTTTCCGGTATCCAGCGAAATATAATCATTTCCGACGCTCTGTATAGTGCCGTTTATAGTCTGCTTCTCTTCCTGCGCTTTGACGACAACGTTTATCTCTATCGCAAGCGGCGAATCATCCAGTTTTCCGCTGTACGAGACATTGACGCTGTCACCGACGAACACGTATTTTGAGACTCCTGTGATCGCTGTCGATGTATCCATTTTGAATCTGTACGATGCTGCCGAATCGATGGCGATCAGAATGGTCGTCTCAGTGAACTCCGAGACTATGCCGCTCAACGTCTTTACCTCAGGCTTCTCATTCTCCGCCGTCACAGAGACACTCTTAGCATAAGGGTATTCGCTGATGTCCCCGGTGTACACGACCTCAACAGTGTCGCCGACGCTGATGTCTCCATCGACATCGGTCGCGTCATCACAGGTGAAGGATACAGTCAGACTTTCGCCTGCGACGATCAGTCCGTCTCCCTTGTACTGTACTACTGTTCCTTCAAAGATAAGATCCGCCTGGATATGCTCAACAAGAGTCACTTCATCAGCGCTCTTCTTTCCGAAGCTTTCGTGGTAAGTGACATCGACCGTATCGCCGATGCAGAGCTTGTCGGATTCTCCGATACGGTAGACTGTTCCCTTGCCTGTTTTGATCTCGACCGGTCCGTCATCACTGCTTATGGTGATGGTATTGTCTGAAGCGTTCAGCAGCTGCCCTGTGATACTGGCAGCCTCGCCCTTGCCGCACGCTCCCATCACTATGAGCATCACGGCTGAAAGCGCCAGTATCGCCGCCGCTCTAATTGCTTTTTTCATTAAGCTTCTCCTTTTATTATTCAAATCCATAGAGGATTGTTCTCGATTCTTTCCAATAGTATTATACGCCACCAGCGGCTATGGTTTTTCTTTTATTTTATTAACCTTTACGCACCTTGATATCTCATCGGAACTGTGTTATCATACTCGGGCACGCAATATGTCTCCGTAGCTCAGGGGATAGAGCAACGGTTTCCTAAACCGTGTGCCGGAGGTTCGAATCCTCTCGGGGACACCACAACTGACCTATTCGAACTTTTACTTCTATCGCGGCGGCTTCGCCGTGAGAGTACAGATGAATAAGGTAAATTGAAAAACGGCCGATGGCCGTTTTTTATTCTTCATCAGCTAAACCCATCATCATATTATAGTGATCTATTTGGTGCAGCCGCTCGAAAATCATTCTAAACACTCTTAAGTAATTCTCTAATGATGATTCATCAAACGACACAACAAGATCATCAAAAATAGTATGTGACCCATCGTTAATAAACGCAATTAAGGCCTTGCATATTATTTTGTCTTCTCCTTCAAATTCATTAATACATTCCTCATATTTTATCCCACCTATAACCTGAAAATAGTGTTCTAATATTCTCCGCATAGTATTGAAAACACTTTTTGCTGAGGATGCAGTCGGATTCTTTATATCCTCCCAGAGTATTTCATAAGACGTTTTAATTGGATTATCTTCATATGAAATAATTGTACTCTCTTCATTCTTCTTTCTTATTATGAAATAAGCTACTTCCTTAGGAGAATAGTGTTCTCTGCTTCCCAAAAAAGTTACTTCCTTATGGAAATATATGTTATGCGTGAGGACAAAGACCTGCTTAATACCTTTCTCTTTATTTCGGCAATACTGGATTATTGATTTCACCAGTGTTGCGATTACAAAAAGGACATTGCTGTCAAGACTCGAAATCGGGTCATCTATTACCAGAATCTTGTCATCCATGATTCCTGTACTGGATTGACTTCCAAAGCAAAGGTGGTAAAAATACAAAAATGAAATAAAATTATGTTCGCCTTCGCTCAATGTCTTGCTTGCATCACTTCCATCTGATCTGACAATGGAATATGTACCTATTTTTTCTCTATTTTCTGCAAGAGAAAAACCTGTAAATCCAAATCCTTGAAGAATTTTATTTATAGCTGTAACCGTTGGTATTACGCTTGTCAGTTTGGACTCATTCTCTCTTATTTCTTCTCCCAGAGCCGCGATTATCCCATCTTGCAGATTAATCTCTGCCTCAATATGACTAATCCCTTTGCGCAATCCATTAGCACTCTTATGATATTTTGACAGCGTATCACTCAGTTCTTCTTTGAAAAATGACCATATCCATTCTTGGCATTGTATTTTCGATTCTCTCTGATGCTCAACAGCAGAATTATTATCTTTAATCTTATTATTAAATGCTTTTATTACATTATTTAAATCCTTGACTATTTCTTCTATCGGCTTAATCGCTACCACTTTTGAAGGATTATCTATTTTTGTTTGTATCACTCTTGAATTATATTCTGTATTAGCTTCAAATTTTTCTTTAATACGATTGAATTCATCATATTGTATAAAGCTGTATTGTTTTTCCGTTACACCTTTTATAATTGTGCCTATGTCAGCCATCACTGATTCATATCGAAGCTGGTACTCTTCTAAATCAGTACAGTTTTTTATATATTCATCATCAAAGAAGGCTGCTATTTGCTCAGCAATATCGTTAGGTAATGCGCGTTGGCAGTATGGACACTTTCCGTTCGCTTTCTCTGCATACTCAACACCTTGTTTGACCCAATCTCCAGCATTTAGGAACTGTATAAATGTTCCTATCGGTGTGTCTGCTTTTCCAGTAATAACTTTGGTTAGCAAGGGTTGACTGTCAAGACCTGAAGTAGCGTTTATATCTACTTCTAAGTACTCATATGCCTGTTCTGCTTTTTTTGAATAAGCCGCTTGATACTTGTCTTTTATTGTTTCCAAATCTGGCAGAGGATCATTATCTTTTGCTTTTGATTGAAATTGCTCAATGCATTTTTCGAAGAAGCTATCGCGGCTTGCTCTATATCCAACCAATGCATCCGCAAAAGATGCTCCATACTTCTTTTGTACTTTCCAACATTCACGCTTTGCGTCTTCAGTGAGTTTTTCTAACTGCTGGTTAAGATTTATAAGTGTCGAAGATTTCCCGTCTTTCAGTTCTTTTGCCTTGTTTTGTTTATTCTTTAATGCTTCAATCTCATTTTGTAAATCTACTGATTCTGATCCCAGAGTAAAAATGCCAGGAAGGCTCTTGTCTTCACTAAAATTGTTTTCTACAAAATCACGATTATAAACGACTACTTTGGGGTGATCAGAAGAGCTCCACTCAATAGTAGTTTTATCATCAGCGCCACTTGCAAGCACTCTTGACAATGTCGTTTTACCAGTGCCGTTACCACCGTATATAAAATTGATAGCCTTTGGCTCTATACTTGTAGTGCTTTTATATGTTGCTACATCAGTTATTTGAATTCTGCTTATCATATTTGATACCTTTTGATAATTGTTGCCAACTCTGCCAATTAACACTATTTTTAAGATAGTCTTTATCCATAATCTAATCGTAACACTTATGAAGGTTGTAATAACTGTTCTTTAATTATATATCAATATGGACGGAATACCGATAGGTGTTGTTTTTATAGGTATTTATGCCTTTTTTATGTAACACAGCAAACGCAATTATTAAGAGTCCTAAAGAAGATAGAAACCTATACCGGTGTAGACTAGTCCGTTTATCCTGTCGCGTCTTGTCCCGCAGAAGAGAAGAGAGTTTCAGGAGTTAACGGATCAATACCATACCACAGAGATACAATAGCTGCCAAACCACTGATCCCCCTTCGTAGATCGCTCTTTCCGCATACTATTATTACGTGATTTATGTCAGGTAATACCTTAAACATGGTTTAAAACCTTTAGGACAGAAGATAACGCTTC
>JBGUME010000261.1:0-3024 GCA_045116695.1 Anaerovoracaceae bacterium
GGGGCGATCACATGCAGGCGCTTGGCCTCTCGCTTTCGCTTGCGCTGATAAGCACGGCTATTTGTCTTGTGCTGGCTTTTCCTATGGCCATGGTTTTAAGAGAGAGCAAATACGGCAAGCAGGGCTTCCTCATCTTTGTCATCATACTGCCGATGTGGATGAACTTCCTGCTGCGTACCATGGCATGGCAGGTGCTGCTTGAAAGGCAGGGTGTCATCAACGCGGTATTCGCCGCGATAGGACTGCCGCGTCAGGAGATGATGAATACTCCGGGGGCCATCGTTCTGGGCATGGTCTATGACTTTTTGCCGTTCATGATACTCCCTATATACAACACGGTCTCCAAGATCGATAACCACCTCATTGAGGCGGCATACGATCTGGGAGCCACAAAGGGCATGGTCTACACCAAAGTAATACTGCCGCTTTCGGTGCCGGGCATCGTTTCGGGCATAACCATGGTGTTCATACCGGCCCTCACGACATTCGTTATCTCAAACATGCTGGGCGGCGGCAAGATAAACCTGATAGGTAACATCATAGAGCAGGAGTTCACAGTGAACTCCAACTGGTACCTGGGCTCCGGACTGTCGCTCGTAATGATGGTATTCATAATCTTCAGCATGTTACTGCTCCAGAAGTTTGACAAGACGGGAGGAGCCAATCTGATTTAATTTAAGCGGTCACGGGCAAGCCCGCCCGGACCGTCCGCAGCCGCCGGCACTTAGCGATTGACAAGCGCCAGCGAAGTCAGAGCTTAGTACCGCTGCGAGCGAGGAAGAGCGAGAGCGTGTCCGGAAGGGCTTTCCGTGACCGCTACAGAAAGAAATGAAAAAGACAATTGGACGCATATACATCTTAATAATCATGCTGTTCCTGTATCTGCCGATACTGACGCTTATAGTGCTTTCATTCAACGATGTAAAGTCGATGTCGGTATGGGGCGGCTTCAGCCTGCACTGGTACGCCGAACTTTTCCAGAGCAGGCTCATGATGGGCGCTATAGTGAATACGTTCTCCATAGCCATTCTGGCGGCCCTTATAGCGACCATCGTGGGGACGCTCGCGGTGCTTGGAATGGCGGCCATGAAGCCGCGTACACAGAACGTTCTGCTGGGATTCAACAACATCCCTATGCTGAACGCAGATATAGTCACGGGCATCGCGCTGATGCTCTTCTTCCTTATGATCAGAGCGCCTCGCGGATACATGACCATACTCTTCAGCCACGCGACCTTCTGCATACCGTACGTGATCCTTTCGGTCAGACCTCGTGTCAACAAGAACACCGACAGACTGTATGAGGCCGCGCTCGACCTTGGGGCGACTGAAAAATACGCTTTCAGAAAGATAGTGCTGCCGGAGCTGAAGCCGGGCATAATGTCAGGCTTCCTGCTGAGCTTCACCATGTCTGTAGATGATTTCATCATCACATACTTCACCAGGGGAGCCGGCATCAACACCATCTCGACGCTCATTTACAGCGAGGTCAAGATCGGTATAAGGCCAAGCCTTTTTGCCCTGTCGACCATAATATTCGTGGTCGCGCTCGTTGTTCTGCTGATCGCCAACGTCAGACAGGACAAGGCTGACAGGATAAAAGGGGCAGGGGCGGCATAAAAAAGTAAAGAAAACTTTACATTAACGATAACACTGTTACTGAAGGAACTTGAGAATGCTCAAAGAACTGACCGTAGACGGAGTAAAAAAAGAATTGGATGAGCATATAAGGGAGTCTGTCAGGAGCTTCGCGGAGCTTGACATAGTCCCTAAGCTTGCCGTGATCAGAGCGGGCGATGACGACGGTCAGTCTTTCTATGAGAACGCCATCATACGCCAGAGCAGGAACTTCGGCATAGAGACCCAGTCCATCAATTTCACGCATAACGCGAACCAGGCGCTGCTGGAGGTGGCGCTGAGAGCCGTTAATGAAGACGAAAGCGTGCACGGGGTCATACTGTTGAGACCTTTCCCTGAAAACATCGACGGTGAGCGCCTCAGGACCATGCTGAACCCTGAAAAGGACGTCGATGCCATAACGGACATCTCGATATCCGACCTCTTCGTAGGCAAGGAGGACGCTTTCTTTGCATGCACGGCAGAGGCCTGCATGGAGATAGTGCGACATCACGGCATAGAACTTGAAGGCAAGAAGGTGACGGTGCTGGGACGCAGCATCACGGTAGGAAAACCTATAGCGCTGATGATGCTCGCTAAGAACGCGACCGTGACCATCTGTCATTCCGGGACTCCGAGAAAAGACACCATAAATGCCTGCAGGAATGCTGACATTGTGGTGCTTGCCACCGGCCTGACAGGACAGTTCGGAAGCGAGTTCTTCCGCGACGGCCAGATCATCCTGGACGTAGGAACGGGCAAGGGGGCAGACGGCAAGATGCACGGCGACCTCAATATTGAAGAGATAAAGGCGGACGGAAAGATAAGCGACCTGTTATACACACCGGTACCGGGAGGCATCGGAAGGGTCACGACCTCGATACTGCTTCGAAATATCATAAAAGCTGCCGGCAGGGCGGCTGACGACAAAAGGGCAAAACGGGACGGGATAATGAGTTTGATGGAGATGATGTAAATGGGATTCAGATATTATTACGCTGACAGGATACGCGAGAAAATGCCCGGATTCAGGGGCACGGACGAAGAACTCCAGTCGGCCATCGATGACATAAGCCTGCTGTACAAATCCGCCATAAGAGAGGTGGAGACCAGGCTGGGCATACTTTCGGATGACTTTGACAAGAAGCATTCATACATGCCTATACACCACGTACAGTCGAGACTCAAGACTTTTGAGAGCATAATGGAAAAAGCCGGCAGATACGGCATAGACGATCCTCTGAACAATCTCGATACCGTAAGGCGCGAGATACTCGACATAGCCGGCATCCGGGTGGTATGCAACTACGAAGAAGACATAGCCACGATGTCACGCCTGCTTCTTTCACAGGAAGACATCGAGATGATAAGGGTAAGGGACTACTGCGACAAGCCTAAGGAAAGCGG
>JBGUME010000262.1:0-6707 GCA_045116695.1 Anaerovoracaceae bacterium
CGGTACACCGGACAGGAGACTGGACATGGCATAATAGGCGCAGCGTCCCAGTTCCAGACGATTCTGGCGGATGGTGGTCAATGGCGGGTCAGTGTGCTGAGAGAGCGGAATGTCATCCATGCCAATGACGCTTAGATCGCGGGGTACAGACAGGCCGTTTTCCCTGCAATGCACCAGCAGTGCGTTGGCCAGCAGATCGTGGCTACAGATGATGGCGGTGCAGCCCTTGTCACGTAGTCGCTGGAAATGGGTTTCCAGGCACACTGAGGTTCGGTGAGCAGTTCCTGAAAAGCTTTTGTCCACAGGTAGACCACAGGTGCGCATAGCACTGAAAAATGCGGACTGGCGCTGCTGAAAAATATAGGACAGAGGCAGGCCGCCCAGATAGCCGATGGTCTGATGACCCAGTTCCTTCAGCCGGGCCACGGCCAGGCACATCCCCTCATAATTGTCCGTCTCCACCGAGGCCACAAGCGAATGGTTGGTGGGAGGAAAGTCAAAAAGCACCGCCGGTGTGCGGCATATCTCAAAGACGGCCGTCCAACTGTCCTGCAGGTGCAGCCCCAATACAAAGGCGCCGACATAGAACTGTATGAATTCGCGTTTTCGCTTGGAAAGTATTCTGATGCTGATAAGAAATATGAAGGGAAGGATCTGTCAAAATGGATATTGAAGGAAAAGAAATAAGCAGAAAGCAGCTGTATGACGAGATATGGGAGCTGTCACTGGCAGTGCAGAAAGCGAATCCTGCAGCCCGTTTGTATGAACGTGTCGGATTCAGAACGATCAGAGAAACTGATGAAGAATTTATTATGATATGTGACCTGACAATGATGAACTATAAAGGATCATTTCCCGATCCTGAGGAAATCAGGGATGCATCTAATAACGGGATAATAGATGCCATCTGTGAATATGCATATGAACTCGGAAAGCGGGACTGGCATTACATTTGGTTCAAACTGTTTGTCCCATATACACATAAATGCCCGATCTGCAGCAACAGACCTGAAGGGAAACGCTATGGCAGTAACTGTATCTGTGTTCCGTTTGCATGCTGGCATCATGGAGGACATATCCCGTGCCGCTGCAATACGCACGTTATAAATGACTCTAACTGGAACAGGATAAAGGAGCTGCAGGATCATGAAGATTCCCTTGAAGTAGCGCGTAAACGCATAGGTGTCAGAGACATCATGATCATAAAGGGTGATCCGGTCATGACATCGCTGCTCCGGAAAGGCGATATTTGTGCACACTTCTCAGGTGGCAAATATATACATTCATCGCTGTACCTCGGCGACGGAAAGATGCTGGATTGCTCTCTGGAGAAAATGCATATAGCAATAAGGGATACCATGGACTGCGTGTTTGCCATCCGTTATACGGGCGGACGAGACTGCCTGACCCCGGGAGATTCGGGTGTGGCTGTAAAAAAGGTGCAGGAGTTCCTTAACTGGTATTTCTCCGGTCATGACAGCCGGCCGTCTCTTGAAACTGATGGAAAATTCGACCGCCTCACAAAGGAGGCGGTGAAGCTTTTCCAGTCTCAGAATAATTTAGAAGCCGATGGGGTCATCGGGAGTCATACACTGGCAGCCATGAGGATGACTTCAAACTGTTTTCAGTGATCCGGATATTATTCATTCACTGTCAGTTCTTCCAGTGCTCCTTCAAGAACCCAGACAGATACGCTTTTGTTACCGACTGTGAAGACTCCGTATCCGTCATCATCAATGACAACAGGATCCCGGTTGTTACTCAGCGCGTCAAAGTATTCCATGCCCGAGTGCTCCTTGCCTATATACATTTTCTTGCTTCCGCCTTCTGCGTTGCTTAACAGAACAGCAAAACCAGAGTCCGGATGCTGATCATCACCGTTTCTGACCCAGCCTGCTATGTGCTCATCATCAAAATAGTTTACCTGCTCGCCATATGCATAAAGCTTTCTGAGCTTTATGAGTTTGCCGAGATTAGGAACCATTGGCCTGTTATGAGCAGGGTTTCCGTAATAATCCGCATAAAAGACACAAGGCATTCCTTCTTTTCTCAGAAGTATGATGGCATATGCCAGCTGCTTGAACCAGTCATCAACGAAAGACTGAAGGCTTTGTCCGAACTGAGTATCGTGATTATCGACAAACGTGACAGCATTCTCAGGCCTTTCGGATATGAGAGTGCGTGAAAGGATCCCGCGCATATCGTAATCGCTTCCGGATTTAGAGGCGTGGTAGAAGTTGAAATGCAGAGCAACGTCAAATAAAGACATTGCATTATCTACAGAATCAAGATAATAGATGAGCTTATCAAGATCTCCGCTCCAGTATTCGCCGACTGCCGGATATGCTCTGCCGGTATTCCTGCGAATTGATGTCAGGAAGTCACGGTAGAAAGGAAAGCTGATGTGCTTTACGGCATCAAGCCGCAATGCATCTACATTTGTTTCTTTCAGATACCATTCAAGCCATCTTTTCAGCTCGGCTTCGACTTCAGGGTTGTCCATATCGACATTCATTCCCATAAGATAATCAAAGCTGCCGTATTCCCGGTCTGTGTCAGGATCCCAGTTTTTTCCTTTGAGACGGTATATTTTACCTTTTTCTTTTGCAGCTTCATCCCAGTCCGTACCTGTGAAGTGTGTGTGGTTCCACTTGAATGTACTGTATTTTCCGTTTCTGCCCGGATAAGTGAATTTCGACCATATACTGATGGTCTGCTCATCACCTATCGGTTTATATCTGTTTTCAGGAGATACCGGTATTGCACGGACCTTTTCAAGCTTATCGCCTCCCATTCTGTGGTTGAGAACGATGTCTGCATAGACAAGGATCCCTTCGTTGTGCAGGGCCTTAACAGCCTCGATATATTCTTCTTTGGTTCCGTATTTTGTCCTTACTGTGCCTTTCTGATCAAATTCTCCGAGATCATACAAATCATATATACTGTAACCGACGTCATCCTGAGATGTACATTTATATGCAGGAGGCAGCCAGATATCTGTTATTCCGAGGTCTGCCAGATTCTGTGCCTTAGCGGCACATCTTTTCCACCAGAACCCGTCATTAGGCAGATACCATTCAAAGAACTGCATCATGGTTCTGTTTGTTTTCATTGTTATTTACCCTAAATTTATATGTCAATCTGCGATGAAATAAGCGTGTCAACGCAGAAAATTTGTTCTGAAATTCAAATTACAATTGCACTTTTTAGCACAAAAACGCAATTTTGTCAAATTTTTCATCAAATAAAAGAAGAATATACCGGCAGCCGAAAGGCAGATAGAATAGACACTGATCATTCCAGCTGATAAAATAATAATGATTTATTCCATTGAAAAGGGGCTGCTGAAATGACAAGCTATCAGGATATAAATGCAGAAACAATTGACAGATGGGTCGATGAAGGATGGCTCTGGGGAACACCAATCAGCCATGATATGGCTATCTCGTAAACTTGTAGCACTTATACTTTTGAAAATATAATAGAAAAAACTGTTTTACTGTTATATTGAAGGAGCATAATCAAAATACCATGGAGGAGATAGAATACAGAACTCTTGGGGACCAACTCAAAGATGCTAAAAGAGGAATCAGAATAGACAGGCTTAAAGTTGGCTTCAGCGAAAAGCTGGGACAACTTATGGATGAGAATGGCTATACTTGCCAAACTCTAGCAACTAAAGCTGCTTTATCTGAGCGGACAATCAGGAGGATGAAGTGCGAAGATGATTATCGGCCAACGAAGGAAATGATTATAGCCGTGTGCGTGGCTATGGAACTCGGATTCAATGAGTCGATGCGCTTGCTGAGGATGTCACCATTCCGTTTGCAGGAAAACTCGCCGATTGACGCAATGTATTTATTAATACTAAAATATGAAGGCAAGTACAGTGTGCGTGAATGGAATAAGGTTCTACTGGACATGGGAGAAAAGCCTCTTAGCTCCCTGAGAAAGCCAGGTGACAATAACTAACTGGCCTTACCCCATTTCACCTCAGGCACTGTCCCATATGCTTCGGAAAGTCTCCAAATCAAAGATTTTGGATCGAAAAAATTGGTCTGTGCCGTTCCAGACAAGGTGCATAATTGAACAATATTTTTCAAATGAAGTCGTCTCCTTCGTTCTGGGATACTCCCTACAATGAAGCCGGAAGGTAAGGGCGGATCCCAGCAGGAGCAAAGCTGTATTAGTAACGGAATGTCAAGAAAACGTTAGGACTAACTCAACTTCATGAAGGTGTCTGTGACACCGGTCAAAGGGAGGTCAACATGATCTATACAGTAACATTCAACCCGGCGATCGACTATATCGTCAGAATGGATAAGCCGCTCGATCCGGGAATGACCAACAGATCCGCGTCTGAAGAATGCTATTTCGGAGGTAAGGGGATCAACGTATCCACGGTCCTCAAGAACCTCGGGATAGAGAACACAGCTCTCGGATTCGCGGCAGGCTTCACCGGAGAGGCCATTGTGAAGAGCGTGAACGAAAAGGGGATAATCGCGGACTTCATAATGTTGAAGGAAGGCATATCCAGGATCAACGTCAAGATCAAATCCGATGAGGAGACCGAGATCAATGGCCAGGGCCCTAAGATCAGCGATGAGGCATACGATGAGCTGCTTCAGAAGTTGGATAAGCTGCAGGAGGGAGATGTCCTCATTCTTGCCGGAAGCATCCCCAAAACACTGCCGAGCAATGTCTACGAGATCATCCTTGAAAGACTTTACGGCAAGGGCATCATGTTTGTAGTTGACGCCACAAAGGACCTTCTCCTGAAAGTCCTGAAGTACAAACCGTTCCTGATCAAGCCAAACAATCACGAGCTTGGCGAGATGTTCGGAGTCGTCCTGAAAACAGATGATGAGATCGAAGAATACGCAAGGAAGCTCCAGGAAATGGGCGCCAGGAACGTACTCATCTCAATGGCTAAGGACGGCGCGATGCTCATAACCGAGGACGGCCAGAGGTTCCGCGTAGGCGTTCCGAAGGGAAAGGTAAAGAATTCCGTAGGCGCCGGAGATTCCATGGTGGCAGGCTTTGTAGCAGGCTACATGAAGTCGCACGATTACCGCGTAGCCCTCAATATGGGTACAGCAGCGGGATCCGCGACCGCTTTCTCCGATGATCTCGCGACAGGAGAACTGATCAACAGCATTTACGAAACCCTGTAGGCACTTACCAAATGGTTTCGTGAATATATAAAAAAGGTATTGAGAAGCATAACTTAAAGCACGCGCTGCGCGCAGAAAGGACAACTTATGAAGATAAAAGACTTACTGAAGAAGGAGGGAATCTCCCTGGGTCTTAAGCCGGCCGATAAAGCCGAGGTCATAGACATCATGGTAGATCTCCATGACAAAGTAGGCAACCTTAACGACAAGGCAGCCTATAAGGAAGCTATCCTGGCCAGAGAAGCTCAGGGTTCGACTGCTGTAGGCATGGGTATTGCTGTACCTCATGCAAAGACCGATGCGGCCAAGCATCCGGGACTGACGGCTATCACTGTACCGGGCGGCATAGACTATGAGTGCGCTGACGGAACGGACAGCAACCTGTTCTTCATGATCGCGGCACCGGGAGGAGCTGCTGACACTCACCTCGAAGTTCTTGCAGGCCTCATGACGATGCTCATGGATCCGGAATTCTCACAGTCACTCGTCGCTGCCAAGACACCTGAGGAATTCCTGGCACTGATCGACGCTAAGGAAGATGAGAGAGCAGAAGACAAGGCAGAAGAGGCTGCGCCTGCTGCTGCAGCTGCTGCGTCCGCAGCTTCCAATGGCAAAAAGCTCGTCGCCATCACCGCTTGCCCGACAGGCATAGCGCATACATACATGGCGGCCGAAGCGCTTGAACAGACTGCTGGTAAAAAGGGAGTCAGCATCAAGGTAGAGACACAGGGATCCGGCGGAGCCAAGAACGTGCTCACCGCTGAAGACATTCAGGCTGCTGACGCTGTCATCATCGCGGCCGACAAGAAAGTCGACCTGGCGCGCTTCAATGGAAAGAAACTCATCAATGCTTCGACAGCTGATGCCATCCACCGCGCTGAGGGTCTCGTTGACCGCGCTGTAGCGGGAGATGCTGCTGTATATCAGCACACCGGCGCAGCTGCAGCAGACAGCGGTTCATCCGATAAAGAGAGTGTAGGAAGATTCATCTACAAGAGCCTGATGGACGGCGTATCGCACATGCTTCCGTTCGTTATCGGCGGAGGAATCATGATCGCAATAGCGTTCCTCCTGGACGACTACTCGATAGACCCAAGCAACTTCGGTTCCAACACTCCGGTCGCTGCATGGTTCAAGTCTATCGGAGGCACAGCGTTTGGCTTCATGCTTCCTATCCTTGCGGGATTCATCGCACGCAGTATCGCTGACCGTCCGGCTCTCGTAGTCGGTTTCGTAGGAGGCGCTCTCGCTGCATCCGGTTCTACATTCGCAAATCCGGGCGGCGACGTCCCATCCGCATTCCTCGGCGCTCTTGTTGCCGGATTCGCGGCTGGATTCATCGTCAAAGGCATGCAGAAAGTCTGTGATAAGCTTCCTGCGTCATTGGAAGGAATCAAACCGGTACTCATATATCCGTTGTGCGGAACACTGATAATCGGTGTGCTTATGTGCCTGATCAACCCTATTGTAGGTGCACTTAACAGCTGGATCTCAAACGTTCTTATGGGAATGAGCTCGGGCTCCAGTGTCGTT
>JBGUME010000263.1:0-15211 GCA_045116695.1 Anaerovoracaceae bacterium
CACGCTGAGATCCTCAATTCCGTTAAGGATCAGCTTGCGAAAGACGGCTGGACTCTGGAAGTCATCGAGTTCGACGACTATGTACAGCCTAACGTAGCTACAACAGACGGCGACGTTGACGCTAACTACTTCCAGCACGTTCCATACCTCGATCAGTACAACGAGGAGAACGGCACAGACCTGGTACCTGTAGCCAACATGCACTATGAGAAGATGGCTGTTTACGCAGGCACAAAGGACTCCCTCGACGCTATCGAGGCAGGCGACAAGATCGGTGTTCCTAACGACGCTACAAACGAAGCAAGAGCTCTGAAGGTTCTCGAAGAGCAGGGCCTCATCAAGCTCAAAGAAGGCTCCAGCGAGACAGCTACAGTAACTGACATCGAAGAGTATCCAAAGGGCGAGATCGAGATCGTTGAGCTCGAAGCAGCTTCGATCCCTGCATCGCTTCCTGACCTCGCATTCGGAGTAATCAACGCCAACTACGCTATCCAGGCAGACATCATGGACAAGGTAGTAGCAGTTGAAGGTACTGACGAGGCACAGGAGGACACTTACGTCAACATCATCGTTGTCAACGCAGGCAATGAGAACAGCGAGAAGATCCAGGCTCTCGTAAACGCTCTCCACTCCGATGCTACAAAGGCATTCATCGAGGAGACATTCAACGGCGCAGTAGTCGCTAAGTTCTAACGACCCACGTAATGAAAGAGATTAGAGTCGCTGTTCTGGCGGGAACGCCGGTAGACACCGCGATGGGTGTCGAATACATAAAGAATAAGAACTCTGATACGGAGGGGCAGTGCATACTGCCCCTCTGCGAACCTGTATCGGAATCCTGTGACGCACAGCTGAAGTTCCAGTACTCAGATGATGACCAGAAGTTTGCCGTGATGAACAACATCTTTGATCCGCTCATCGAGGACGGAGTAAGAGATTTCTTCGTATACTGCAATTCACTGTCAGGATCTTTCGACTTCGATTCTTATGCTGTCAGAAAGTCGTTCGAGTGCGGTCATGACATACGGGTCTGCACGCCTCTCCAGGTGTACAGAAGGCTGGGCGAATCGTACAGCCGCATAGGTGTCATGGCGGCCAACAACCTATCGGCATACGCCATAGAGGAAGCCCTCATGTCCGCGCGCAGCGATATCTATGTCATAGGTACAGGCAACATGGCCATAGTGAGAGCGATAGAGGACGGGCTTTCGCCGGCGGAGGTGGTGGAAACGTGCGGTCTGGCTGACATGGTGAAATACATGGAGTCATGCGGAGCCGAGGCTATAGTCCTGGGCTGTACACATTTCCCGTATATCAGGGAAGAACTCGCAAAACTGACCGATCTGCCGCTCATAGATCCGGCGGATAAGATGTATGAGGCGCTGACAGACAAGTGACATCGATACATTAACGAAAAAGGAGACCCGGGGCCTAAATAAGGCCTGCGGTCTCCTTTATTTTGCGCGGTTTTTTTAGTATAATCTACTATGTATGATTATGTGCTATTGTGGACAATTATCGGATAGGAAATAAATCAATAAAGGGAAAGAAAAATGGCTGGAAACTTCATTAAAGTAGGTAAGTGGGGCGAGTGCCTCTGGGGAATCGACGAGAACGGAAATCTCCTCATCGACAAAGGAGAAGCAATGAGCATCGACGGCGCCGGAGTGCCGTGGAAGGGATTCGAGAACGCGATCGTTTCGGTGGTCGCTACACGCGATATCAGCTTCCCTGACGGAGCGTCGCTCGCGGGGCTCTTCAAGGGATGCAAAAAAATGCAGAAAGCCGATCTCAGCGGATTCAGGACCGGCAATGTGGCAAGCATGGCTTCCATGTTTGAGGGCTGCGCGAATCTCTGTGAGCTCGACCTCTCGTCATTCGACACGAGATCCTGCTCCGACATGGACAGGATGTTCGCCAAGTGCGCGAAGCTGGGAGATATCCTCCTTGGCGATGATTTCAATACAGAAGGAAACGGGGAAGCCTACTGCGGCAGGCTCGCCGTAAAGGAATACGGCAAATACAGGAAGGCAAAGACCATAGCGGTAGAGGGCTTCAAGGTGATCTATCACAGCAACTATGGGGAAGACCTGACCGAAGACAAAGAGACGGACCCTAACAAAAAATACGTCGTTGAGGAGCTCTCGTTTGAGGCGCCTGATGAAAGGTCCTCTTTCATCGCCTGGAATACGGAGCCTGATGCTGATGGAGACTTTTATGAGACAGGAGACACGATCGACGCGGTCGATCAGGATATCCACCTCTATGCTGTCTGGGCCCACGTGCCGGAAGTAGGCGATATCGAAGAGCCGCCTGTCATCACCTTTGGCGAGTCCATACCGTTTGAGCTTCCGGAGATCATATCCGAGAACGACCCTGAGGTTACAGGCTATCTCGAGATAAGCCAGACCGGCGAGGAGGGCACATGGCACGCTATCAACCACGATGCTGTGCTGCCTGTCTCCTGCGATGGATATCTGATGAGGCTACACGTCGCCAACCGCATAGGCGACGCGGTTTCCAACGCCGTCAGGCTGAGCATCAGAAGAGCGAATATAGATACTTCCGGCGTACGCTGGGCAGAAGAAGACAGCATGACATATGACGGAACGCCAAAACATGTTTGGTTGGAAGGCCTGCCTGAAGGAGTCGTTCCTACATACAGCGGCAACGAAGCGACTGACGCGGGCACTTATGTAGCCTCTATCGACTTCGATTTCGATCAGGACAACTTCAACGAACCTCTTGTGGTACGCGAGTATGAGTGGACCATACGCAAGGCGGAATATGACATGTCTCAGGCATGCTGGGACTACGAAGGCGCGTTCGATTATACGGGCAAGAGGCACGCTGTTGAGATCAAGGGTCTCCCTGAAGGCGTAAGGCCTAGCTACGAGGGAAATTCCGGCGCGAATGCCGGTGTCTATACGGCAACGGCCAGACTCCTCTATGACGAGAAAAACCACGAGAGACCAAAGGAATTAGCTCCTTGCGTATGGGAGATAAAGAAGGTAGAGATCGACGCCTCCCAGCTGGAGTGGTCCGGTCACGAGGACTTCGTATACGATGGCATGCCTAAGCAGGTATCCATCCTGAACCTGCCTGAGGACGCCGATGTTGAATACGACGGCGCCGTAGAGACACAGGCGGGCAAGTACCTTGCCAGAGCCTCTCTGAAAGGCAACTACTGCTTCACAGGAAGCGCAGAGCACGAATGGGAGATCGCCAAAGCGGACTATGACATGTCAGAAGCCGCATGGAGCGATGCTTCCGGATTCGTTTATAACGGAGAGAGCCGCAGCGTGACACTCACATCCTTCCCTGAGGGACTGGATGTCAGATACATCGGTAATGAGGGGGCAAGCGCGGGTGAATATCTTGCAAGAGCCTCGTTCACCAATCATGACACACACAACTTCAACACTCCTGAGGACATGACGCTCGAGTGGAAGATAGACAGGAAAGAACTGGATATGTCCGGCGTCAGATGGAACTATGACGGAGCTTTCACATATGACGGAGGAGCCAAGAGAGTTGAGCTAGAAGGCCTGCCTGATGGTGTTTATGCAGGTTATGAGAACGCGGTCGCATATGACGCGGGCATCTATAATGCTCACGCGGAGCTGAAATACGACCGTGACAACCTCATAGCTGTCGCTCCGGCGGACTGCCAGTGGAGGATACTGAAGAAAAGGATAGACATCTCGGATGTATTCTGGGACTACGCTGATCCGTTCGTATATGACGGCGGTGAGCACAGCATCTACCTCGCTAACGTCCCTGAGGGCGTAGAGGTGGAGTACAGCGGCAATACCCACGTGGAAGCCGGCAAGTACGCAGCTGACGCTGTCCTTATCCCGAATGACGCCAACAACTATGAAGTGCCGGAGATCAACGGCTGCACATGGTCGATCAGCAAGGCAGAACTGAAGCTGCCTGAGCTTGTATGGACCGATTCATCAGATTTCACCTATGACGGCACGGAGAAGTCTGTCGGGATCTTCAACGACCTGGGCGATGCCATTAAGGTGGAGTATACCGGAAACAGCGCGAAGGCGGCGGGCAGATACTACGCAAAAGCTTTGTTCACACCGGTAGACGATGTCAACTTCAAGGCGCCAGATCCGCAGGGACATTCCTGGACCATCAACAAGGCTGAGCTCGATATGAGCGGAGCTTACTGGGATTACGCGGAACCGTTCGTATATGACGGCACGCCTAAGACCGTCAGAGTAGCGGGCCTTCCTGAAGGGGTCGGAGCGGAGTACATCAACGCTGCGGCTACTGACGCGGGATCTTACACTTCCACAGCGAAGTTCAGCGTCATGGACGCCGCTAACTATGAGGACAATATTCCTGACATGATGCTTGACTGGGTGATCGAAAAGGCCGAGTTCGACATGAACAGCGTCAGATGGCAGGATGAAAGAGAGTTCGCGTACAACGGTGAGGTCAGGACGGTAAGGCTGACCGGTCTTCCGGAAGGACTCACACCTGAATACACAGATAACGCCGCATCGGTCGCGGGAGAATACACTGCGAAGGCAGACTTCATCTTCGATGAGAAGAACTACGAGAGGCCTGAGATCGCGTCGTGCCACTGGGTGATCGACAGGACGCCTGTCGATATTTCGACAGTGGTATGGGATTACGAGGAACCTTTCATCTACGACGGTACCGAGAAGACCGTCGCGGTCAAGGATGTCCCGGAGGGCGCATACGTAACGTACAACAACGCGACGGCAAGCAAGGCGGGCACATATGTGGCTGCAGCCGAGATCGTGCCGGAGGATACAGATAACCTCACCAAGTCCAGGCTCGACAACCTCAAATGGCGCATCGAGAAGGGCGATTATGACATGAGCCACGTGCGCTGGGATTACGAAAAGCCGTTCACATACGACGGCAGTGAGCGCAGAGTCGTTCTAAGAGGACTTCCTGAGGGCGTGCTGCCTTCATACAGGGGCAACAGCGCGACAGACGCCGGTTCATATAAGGCGGCTGTGAGCTTTACTGTTTCAGACAGTCACAACTTCAATACGCCGGAGCCTATGGAACTCGACTGGGAGATCAGAAAGGCCGATTACGACATGTCCGGTGCTTTCTGGGATTACAACGGAGAGTTCATGTACAACGGCAGGATGCACGAGGTATCCCTGCGCGGACTTCCTGAGGGCGTAAGACCGGTATACTCCGGAAACGCGGCAGTGGATACGGGTTCGTATGAGGCCGTCGCGGATCTCATACCTTATGATGCCGGAAACTACAACAAGCCGGTCATCGGGAACTGCAACTGGCAGATCGTGAAAGCCGACTACGATATGTCGGCAGTCAGATGGGACTATGACGGCGCAGTTCCGTTCAACGGCAGAGAGCAGAGCGTTATGCTCGAGCAGCTGCCTAACGGAGTCACAGCTTCTTACACCGGAAACGAGGCAAGGAATGCCGGCACTTACACGGCAAGGGCCGTGCTTACGGTATCCGACCCTGCAAACTACAACACGCCTTCGGTCGGCGACTGCATCTGGGCGATAATGAAGGCCGATCACGACATGTCGGGCGTAAGCTGGAACTATGATGAGGGAAGCCTGATATTCGACGGCGAAAGAAAGACCATAGAACTCAGCGGCCTGCCTGAGAGCGTGACCGCGACATACACTGACAACAGCGGAGTAAGAGCCGGCAGCTACACAGCCAAGGCCAGCTTCGAGACTTCGGACAACAATTTCGTCGCGCCTGATCCTGTAAGCTTCGACTGGAGCATCGGAAAAGCCGACTACGACATGAGCGGAGTGGCCTGGGATTACGACGGCAGTTTCGTCTATGACGGGACACCGAAGAGAACGGAGGTCACGGGCCTTCCTGATGGAGTCAGCGTAAGCTATGAGGGCAATACGGCAGTAGACGCCGGCACTTACATGGCAGTCGCGAAGTACGACATCGACAATACAGACCATAACGTACCTGAGAGTATGTACTGCGAGTGGAGCATAGAAAAAGCCGATCCGGACATACGCAGGATGAGATGGGATTACTCGCAGCCGTTCATCTATGACGGAACAGTCAGGACTGTGAAGCTCGAAGGGGTGCCTGAGACTCTTGAAGTCTCATACGACGGCGCGTACGGAGACTCTGTCGGTTACTACACCGCGCATGCTGAGTTCACACCTAAGGATCCTTCAAACTACAACGGAACATCCATAAGGGACTGCAAGTGGCGCATCCTTAAGGCCGACTACGACATGTCCGGCGCGAGATGGGAAGGTGACTTTGAGTCAGTCTATGACGGAAGCGAGAAGTCGGTATACGTTGCGGGACTGCCTGAAGGAGTCACTCCGGTCTATAAGAACAACAAAGCGACGATGACCGGCAAATACAGCGCGTCGGTCGAATTCGAATGCGATAAGGACAATTATCATATGCCTAAGATGCACGGCTGCAAGTGGAGCATCTCCAAAGCGGCATATGACATGAGCGGAGTCGAATGGCAGGGGACTGAAGGTTTCATCTATGACGGAAGCGAGAAGTCGGTGTACGTCGCGGGACTGCCTGAGGGGATCACTCCTGTCTACAGCGGCAATACCGCAACGGACGCGGGAGCTTACGAGGCTTCGGTCAGCTTTGAATATGATGAAGCCAACTATGAGAAGCCTTCATTCGGCGCCTGCAGCTGGAGCATCGCACCGACAGCAATACAGATAGATCAGGACGCTGTGCAGTGGACTTACAGCAAGCCGTTTGTCTATGACGGCACTCCTAAGAGCGTATCCATAGCTGAAGTCGTCCATGAGCAGAGCTTCTTCGACAGACTGCGCGGCATAGCTCCTAAGGTCAGCCTTGCCGGTATCCCGGAGGGATTCGACGTGGTATACGAGGGAGACACAGCGACTGATGCCGGCGTTTATTACACGACAGCAAAGCTCATCGCGAAGAAGACCGGCAACTACAAGGAATGCGAGATCGCTCCTTGCAAGTGGGAGATACTTAAGGCTCCTATCGACATGTCGGCAGTACGCTGGGATTACGAGAAGCCTTTCACCTTCGATGGAGAAGAAAAGAAGGTAGAGCTGACAGGCCTGCCTGACACTGTAAAGGTAAGCTACACTGATAACAGGGCCATGAACGCCGGCGAGTATGAAGCAATGGCGGTGGTCGAGGCAAAGGACCCTGTCAATTTCGAGACCCCGGCTCCGGTCAGCGGATGCTGGTGGCACATCGAGAAGGCCTCTTACGACATGTCCGGCGCTCACTGGGATTACGACGGCGAATTCGTCTACAACGGCAAGGAGAAGAGCGTGAGGCTCGTAGGTCTGCCTGACGGAGTCAAGGTAGAGTCCTACGTGGGCAACAAGGGAATCGAGGCCGGCGGATACACGGCCGAAGCAAAGCTCAGATACAGACATAAGGAAAGCTTTGAGGCGCCTGCTGTGCCTGAGCTCAAATGGAGGATAGCTAAGCAGGAGATCGATCTCTCGGAAGTCGAGTGGGATTACGACGGCGCGTTCGTCTATGATGACAAACCAAAGACCGTCAAACTCAAGGGAGTTCCTGAAGGAATGGATGTCGTATATACGGACAACAGCCGGATCAACGCAGGCACATACACCGCGAGGGCGAGGCTGATCTATGACACACATAATTACGAAGCTTCCGACATCCCTGATCTCAAGTGGACGATCGCGAAGGCATCCTACGACACATCCGGAACGCGCTGGACTTACGGTGAACCGTTCAGATATGACGGAAAAGAGAAGTCCATCAGCCTGAAGGACGTGCCGGAGGGCATTTCGGTCAGATACAGGGACAACAAGGCTATCGCGGCAGGCAAGTACACCGCAAAGGCGTATATTTCCTACGACAGCGATAACTACGAGGCGCCGGAAATAGAAACAACTATCGATTGGGAAATCAAATGAACGGTTATTTAGCAGCAATAATAGCACTTACATTATGTTCGACATTCTTCTCGGCGACCGAGACAGCGTTTTCATCCGCAAACAAGATCAAGCTGAAGAACCTCGCGGCTGACGATAACAAGCGCGCGGCTTACGCCCTTAAGCTTTGCGAGGACTTCGACAAGCTGATCACGGCGGTGCTGGTCGGAAACACTATATCGAACATCACTATGACCACCGTCGCGACGGTATACGGCATCATGACCTGGGGAGACAGGATAGGACCTACCATCGCGACAGTCATGGTCACTCTGCTTGTGCTCATCTTTGGCGAGATATCACCTAAGATACTCGCCAGGGAGTACGCCGAGGAGATAGCGCTTTTCCTGACGCCATTCGTCAGGGCACTCATATTCATACTGACTCCGCTGACGTTCATCTTCAACGGACTCAAGGTTTTGCTCAAAAAGGCCTTTGGCAAGAATGATGAGCCTGAGTTCAGCGAGGATGAGCTTCTGACGATAGTCGAAGAGGCAGAGGCAGGCGGAGCCATAGGTGAGGAGCAGAGCGAGCTCATCGCGAACGCGATCGAATTCAACGACATCGAGGCCATCGACATCCTCACACCGAGGGTCGACATAGTCGCGGTCGAAAGAGGAACGCCGGTCGCGGAGATCAAGGAGGTCTTCAAGGCATCCGGACTGTCCAGACTGCCTGTTTATGAGGATGACCTGGACAACATCATCGGCGTCATCAATCTGAAGGATCTCTACAACAACAATGTCAGATCCATAAAGGACACGGAAAAGATCATCAAGCCGGTCGCTTACGTGGCCGAGACCCTCAAGGCGGCTGTCCTTCTCAGAAGGATGCAGCTCAAGAGGACGCATATAGCCATAGTCGTGGACGAGTACGGCGGCACTACGGGACTTGTCACACTGGAGGATATCATCGAGGAGATCGTAGGAGATATCTACGACGAGCATGACGCGGTCACATCCAGGGATGTGAGACCTGCGGGCAACGACACATACATGGTAGCGGGCGGAGCCAACCTCGAGGATTTCTTCGACATGTTTGACGAGGAGATAGAGGCCGACGCGACTACCGTCAACGGCTGGGTGATGATAGAACTTGACCGTCTGCCTAAGGTGGGCGATGAGTTCGATTACGAATCAAGACATAAACTGTTCCACGTCAGGATCACCAAGGCTGATTCAAGAAGGGCTTTGATGACGCGCATAAGCGTCAAGGACAGGCCTGAAGACGAGGACTGAAACGAAAGGAATAAAAGCTTATGAGTTTAATGGAAAAGATCTTCGGTGATCTCAACGCGAAAGAGGTAAAGAAGGTCGAAAAGATCGTAGACGTGATAGAGTCATACGACGCGCAGATGCAGGAGCTCTCCGATGAAGAACTGAGAGCCAAGACAGATGAGTTCAAGGGAAGGCTCGCAGAAGGCGAGACACTCGACGACATACTTCCTGAGGCTTTCGCCGTATGCCGCGAAGCCGCGTGGAGATCGCTGGGAATGAAGCACTTCAGAGTGCAGCTCATCGGAGGAGTCGTTCTCCATCAGGGGCGCATCTCCGAGATGAAGACAGGTGAAGGTAAGACGCTGGTGGCGACACTGCCGGCTTATCTGAACGCTCTTGAAGGACACGGAGTACATGTGGTCACTGTCAACGACTACCTGGCCAAGCGTGACGCCGAGTGGATGGGCAAACTGTACACTTTCCTCGGCCTCAAGGTCGGCTGTGTCATACATGCGGTCGAAGGCCCGGCAAGGCATGAGCAGTACATGGCGGATATCACATACGGGACCAACAATGAGTTCGGTTTCGACTATCTGCGCGACAACATGGTCACGTACAAAGAGAACCTCACGCAGAGAGAACTCAACTATGCCATAGTCGACGAGGTGGACTCGATCCTGATCGATGAAGCCAGGACCCCGCTCATCATTTCCGGCAGGGGCGTTGACTCCAGCGTGATGTACCGCAACGCCAATACCTTCGTAAAGACTCTGACCGCAGAGAAAGAATACAAGGTAGAGGAGAAGGACAATCAGGTCTCGCTTACCGACGAGGGCGTCAAGCTCTGCGAGGATTACTTCAAGATCGACAACTTCTCAGATCCTGACAACATGGAACTCAACCACTATGTACATCAGGCGCTGCGCGCGAATTACCTGATGAAGAGGGACGTCGACTATATCGTCAAGGACGGAGAGATCCTCATAGTTGATGAGTTCACAGGACGTCTGATGTACGGAAGACGTTTCAGCAACGGACTGCACCAGGCCATCGAGGCCAAGGAAGGCGTAAAGGTCAGATCGGAGTCCAAGACTCTGGCAACCATTACCCTGCAGAACTACTTCAGGATGTACAACAAGCTGGCCGGAATGACCGGTACCGCCAAGACAGAGGAAGACGAGTTCCGTGACATCTACAACATGGACGTAGTCGTCATCCCTACCAACAAGCCGGTGATCAGGGAAGACCGTGAAGATTCGGTATACGCGCACCAGAAGGCCAAGTACAAGGCCATCGTCAACAGGGTCGTCGAGGCGCATCAGACCGGGCAGCCGGTCCTGGTAGGTACCATCTCGATCGAGATATCCGAACTTATAAGCGACATGCTCAAAAAGCGCGGCGTCAGGCATAACGTGCTGAACGCCAAGCACCATGAGCAGGAAGCTGAGATAGTCGCAGAAGCCGGAAGGCTCGGAGCCGTTACCATCGCGACCAACATGGCCGGCCGTGGTACCGACATCATCCTGGGCGGCAACCCGGAATTCGAAGCCAGAAAGCAGATGAGAAAGGAAGGCTACACACCTGAGCAGATATCCTTCGCGACAGGCTTTGAGAAGTCGGACGATCAGGAACTTCTGGACGCGAGAGAGCACTTCCACGCTCTGCACGAGCAGATCAAGGCGGAAAGAGCCCCTGAACAGGAGAAGGTAAGAGAACTCGGAGGTCTCTGCATAGTCGGAACCGAGCGTCACGAATCCAGGCGTATCGACAACCAGCTGAGAGGACGTTCCGGACGTCAGGGCGACCCGGGCAACACGCAGTTCTTCATCGCGCTTGAGGATGACCTGATGAGACTCTTTGGCGGCGAAAGGATGCAGGGAGTGCTGGCAAGGGTCGGCATGGACGAGGATGAGCCGCTTGAGGCGGGCATGCTTTCAAGGTCCATCGAAGGCGCGCAGAAAAAGGTCGAGGGCAAAAACTTCGGCATTCGTAAATACGTACTGCAGTACGACAACGTCATGAACAAACAGCGCGAGATCATCTACGATCAGCGCCGCATGGTCCTGGACGGCGAAGACGTATCGGGATACATAAAGAACATGACGTACGAACTCATAGACGGCATAATCGATCCTGTACTGATGGAGTCAAAGTATTCCGAAGAGTGGGATATAGACAGGATCATAGACGGACTGTCGCAGATAACGCCTGCGTTCAAGGACAGATTCAAGCCTGACGAGGACTACTTAACAGGTCTCAGCGAGGATCAGCTGAAAGACGATATCAAGCAGATATTCGACGATCTCTATGCCGAGAAGGAAGCCGAGATAGGCAGCGAACAGATGAGAGAAGTCGAGCGCATGATCCTCCTCAGAGTCGTGGACAACCGCTGGATGGATCACATCGACGCGATGGATCAGCTGAAAGACGGTATCGGACTCAGGGGAATAGGCCAGCAGGATCCTGCGGTAGCCTACGCTCAGGAAGGTTTCGCGATGTTTGATGAGATGATCGCGGATATCCGTGAGGAGACTGTCAAGTTCTGCTATAACGTGACTGTGACCACAAGGACAGAAAGACGCAACGTTGTGAGCGGCAGCACTTCCGCGGCAAAGGAAGAATACAAGGACGACACTGCGTCTCAGCAGAGCAGGGGCGGCAGAGGCAGCATGCCGGCGGCCGCGCCAAAGGCCGATAAGACAGGCAAGCAGGAGACAGTCAGAAGAGACATGCCAAAAGTGGGCAGGAACGATCCTTGCCCGTGCGGATCCGGCAAAAAATACAAAAATTGCTGCGGCCGCAATATGTAACAGATAAAGACAGTTGCTTAAGGAACGAAAGGAGTCCCAAAATGCTGATGAAAATTGTATTTGTTCTGTTGGTGCTGGTTGCGATCTTTTTCCTGGTCACATACAACTCGCTTACCAACGACAAGAACCGCATCGAGCTCGCTGAGGTAGAGCTCCGCAAGTACGAGGAGGCCGGTGACCCTAAGGACATCGACAACGCCAGAAAGTACTACAACGCAGTGCTTCGCGACTACAACAACAAGGTCGAGAAATTCCCGACAAGTCTTGTCGCGAACCTGTTTAACTTCCCGAAGATGCACACCGAAGAGTTTGACGAGGGACTCTAAAGGAGAAGGAGCGATGAAAAAGACAGGAAACAAAGGCATCAGGGCCATCAAAAGAGCGGCCGCGGTGCTGGCCATAGCGGCTGTAGCTGTCATGATGTATCCGCTCGGATTTCCGGGCGGCGGCACTCATGCCAGCGACAACACGATGGAAACGCTCAATTATGATGTCACGGTCGAAGTAGCCAAGGATAATTCTTATGATTTCCACGAGCACCTCGATGTGTATTACGTGACGGCCCACCACGGCATTTACAGATACATCCCTATGCAGGGTCAGAGGATATCTAAAATAAAGGTGCCGGGCTATGACTATGAAGCCTACAACCAGTCGGGCTATGAGGTCGTCAAGATCGGAAGCGGAAGCTATACGCTTACAGGCGAGAATCCTTACGACATCTACTACAACATAGCGATGTACGACGATGAAAACAGCGACATGGATATGCTGCTGCTGAACCTGATCCCGACAGACTGGGAGACGGATATCGATTCGAGCAAATGCGTTGTCACGCTTCCTAAAGAGGCCGACCTCAGCAAGGCGAAAGTCTTCTCCGGCTCGTACGGCACGGCCAGCAATGAGGACAACGCGGTCCTTGAGACGGGCGCTGACGGAAAGACCATAACCATAACGGCAAATGACATCCCGGCTCACCACGGCATCACGCTGCAGCTCGAGCTCCCTCAGGGCTACTGGGAAGGCGCTCCTGAGTTCGGCAAGGTGAGCGTCGCTCAGATGTTCCTCTTCCTGCTCGGACCGGTAGGAGCGTTCCTGCTCTGGTATCTCTTCGGCAGAGATGAGCACATGGTCAAAACGCTGGAGTTTTATCCTCCTGATGACCTGACACCGGGTGAGGTCGGTTATCTGGTGGACGGCAGAGTTGACAGACAGGACGTCATTTCCACCATCGTATGGCTCGCTGACAAGGGCTATATCGAGATCGAGGAAATGGACAGAAAGAAATTCAAGTTCATCGCCATCAAGGAACCCGGACCTGAAGTACCTCAGTACATAAAACTGATATATGACGGCATATTCCCGGGCACTAGCAAAGTCAGAACCACGGCCCAGATCGGATCTTCGACTACCTTTGGCAAAAAGTACACCAAGTCCAGGGAGACACTGGAAGATATGTTCAAGGGCAGCAGAGCCATAACAAGACCTGACTCTGTAATGGCAAGATGGGGATGCACCATAGCAGCCATGGTTCCGGCAGCGGCGTTCGTCACATGGGGCAGCATCAACGGAGATGAGATGGGAGGATTTCTTTTCGCGTGGGCGGCGTTCCACATCCTGATAGCTGTAAGGCTGATGTGCTCCGTATATGATCACATACGTTCTTCATCCAAGGTGAAGACGGTCCTCAAGGGCATCGGGGCCATCTGGTTCTTTACCGTCGGCACGGCATTACTGCCTTTCGTGTCCGACTCGCTGTCGATACTTTCGAAACCTAAGGCCATCGCGATAGTGCTGTACCTGTTTATCGGAACACTGGTAAGCATGTTCTTCGCGGTCATAGCGATAGCCAAGACAGACCAGTACACGGAGCTTCTGGGCAAAGTGCTCGGTTTCAGAGACTTCATCAAGACTGCAGAGCTCGACAAACTCAACGAGCTGGTCGAGGAAGACCCGCAGTACTTCTACCACATCATGCCTTACGCTTACGTGTTCGGTCTTTCCAACAAGTGGATCAAGAACTTCGAGGATCTGCCTGTCACACCTCCGCACTGGTACCACGGTACCCGCGGCTGGGATCATTATGATTACTACATGATGGGACGCATGATGAGTGACTGCAGCTCCAGCGTGAGCAACAATATCGTGATCCCGCAGGCATCGTCCGGCGGCGGCTGGAGCAGCGGCGGAAGCAGCGGAGGCGGAAGCAGCTGGAGCGGAGGCGGCGGCTTCTCAGGCGGCGGCTTCTCGGGCGGCGGCGCCGGAGGCGGCGGAGGCGGCGGCTGGTAAAAACAGCCTGAACTGAGCTGATGAAGAAATACATAATATTTGATTTTGACGGGACGCTCGTCAATACGAACAACATAATAACGGAATCCTGGCAGGCTACGCTCGAGAAATACCTCGGGCGCAGGCTGCCTGTCAGAGAGATAGAGGCAACGTTCGGAGAGGTCCTTGCCGACAGCATGGAGAAGCTCATCCCGGGCGCTGACATCCGCGAAACGATAGACTATTACAGGGCATATCAGGACTCTCACCAGAAAGAGGGAACGGTATATGTTTTTGATGGTGTCAGAGAGTTGCTTGAGACTCTGAGGGAGCGCGGTCATGTGATCGGTGTCGGCACTTCAAGGACGGCGTACAGCCTTCGGAAATATATGAAGGCTCTGGATATCGAAGACCTGGTCGATGAGATAGTGACCATGGAAGATGTCGCAATGCATAAACCGCATCCGGAGACCGTGGAAGCCGTTCTGAGAAAGATGGCGGCCCGTGATGATGAAGAATGCGCGCGCGGAGACCGGATACCCGGTCACGTGCGCGACCTTGCAATAATGATAGGTGATACAAAATATGATATTGGCTGCGCCAACAACGCGGGCGTGGAAAGCGTCCTGGTTGGCTGGAGCCATTATGTCGATGAAGAGGCGATGGCCGCGGACGGCTTTGAGCCGACATACCGCATCGGTAGACCGGAAGAACTGCTTGAGCTGGTTTGAGGTAGCGATGGATCTTAGTACATTTCTGCATCTGATACTTGAGACCGGGATCGCGATGACGTGCATAGTCTTTGCGGTCTACCTGCACAGTTATGAGGAGATCCTGAAGAGCGGTCAGAAGAAGATAACTGCAGGGCTGATCGTGTGTGCCGCGGTAAATATCGCGGACGCTTTGCTGTATATGCTGACAGGGCTGCACGCAAGCGCTGTCTCGATCCTCATCATAGCATGCTCGGCAGCTTACCTTATCG
>JBGUME010000264.1:0-5395 GCA_045116695.1 Anaerovoracaceae bacterium
GGACCGAACGGAACCTTACAAGGCTGAACGCTCCTGCCACAGCGACTCCCGTGCCTACGCTTCCGTTTACCATCATGATGATCACGCATATGATGGCCGGCAGCATTGCCAGTGTCGCCACAAAGCTCTTGGTATAACGTGTGTTGTGCATGTATGCTGCTGAGATCAGCATGCCCAGCGCGATGGATACCGCGAACGATGCCGCGAAATCCGCAAAACTTATCGATACAGCCGTCTGGCTTTCGTAAACACTTGTTAACAGTTCTTCAAACATTTAATTACCTCCTGCATATCCGTCATCCTGCGGCCCGACCCGGCAAGCTGTCATTTATATCCGGATTTACCGCCAGCCGCAGACGTTTCTTCTCTTTACACCCGCATAATAGAGGTTGAAGCTTAAACGAAACTAAAAGCTCCTGAATTTTATGTGATTGTATTTTTTTCTCCCCTTTCATTGGTGCTTCGTGCCGTTAAATCGCAAAAGCCTCCGTGACAAGCGGAGGCTTCTGCTAAGTAATGAGGTTATTTATGAAGAAAAGTTTTGCTCTATGCTGATGCTTTGCCGGCGAACACAGGTCTTCTGCGTCCGGAGCTGCCGGCTTTGCCTTTATTCTTCTGATTCGCAATGGCTGCCGCATAGCCCCGGTAACCTGCTGCCGCTATCTCGTGCGAACGTTCGCAGGGCGATTTTTCCATGAAGCTGCAATATGCGGTTCCATATTTTGAGAATGAGGTTTTGTATATACGTTCATCCGAAAGGATCTTAGTCATCCAGAGCGGGATCGCGCCCGGGCACTTCAGTTCCATCAGGTATTTGCCCTCTTCGAGTATCGGCGTGCCGTACGCATCTGACCTGAGAGAGAGGTCTTCTTCTCTGCAGAATATGTTGCTGTCGAAGGTGACTCTGAAATCGGATCCGCTGCCGGAAACCGTTGGGTTCTTTTTCATTCTGTATGCCTCGCGGTCATATGAAAGGTAAATGACCGGTTTGAGTCCGCTGTACATGCCTGCAAAGTATTCGATCTCAGCTGCGACCTGCGGAGATTCCCTTTTGAGCTCCGAAATGATGTTCCGGTCTTCTTCTCCCGACATCCATCTCATGGCGTCTGCTTCCGGAAGTCCTATCCTTCTTTTATATACGACGCCGTCGAACTTTCGCTTCAGCTCTACAAAAACCGTGCTGTCCGCGTCCGCTTTCGAGTAACTCCTGACGCGGAGCTTCTCTTTGAAATCAGGCTTGGCGATGGAATGCCTTGCCAGGACAAAATCATCCGTGTCGAAATACAGATTGCGGACCGTCGACATACCGTAACGGTCAAGTTCCATGTAAGGCTCCATGGCCTTCAGGATGCGTTCCTTCTGCTCAGCCGTTACAACGTATTTGATCTCGTATCTTTTAAAAACTGCCTGGTATCCCATG
This sequence comes from Anaerovoracaceae bacterium, assembly GCA_045116695.1. Lineage (GTDB taxonomy): Bacteria > Bacillota > Clostridia > Peptostreptococcales > Anaerovoracaceae > Crickella. The sequence continues at coordinate 1,421 of JBGUME010000264.1, forward strand.
TCGATCTCTCCTTTACAGTGAGTAAGATACCAGATGAAACTTAAACCAAACTTAAGAAATAAAAAATCTCTGCGCGTGGCAGAGATCTTTGCTTTGAGGTTTTATTTTGGATCCGGGTGCTTCGGACCTTTTTTACAGCGCCGGATCTACAGCGGCAGCGTCGCGGTAACTATGAAGTCGCGGCCTGTAGATGTGCGGGCGGATATCTTTCCGCCATGAGCCTTGGCTATGGCGCTTGCCATCGAGAGGCCTATGCCATGACCGCCGGTCGCTGAATTGCGGGAGCTGTCCATGCGGTAGAATCTCTCAAAGACGTGGGCAAGCGCTTCGTTGGTTAGCTCGCTGTCCGTTTGGTTGCGGACTTCAAGCACAGCATTCTTGCCGTCCTTTCTGAGAGACACGCCTATCTGAGGTTCCGAAGAATACTTGACCGCGTTCTCCAGGACTATCGAAAGAAGCTTCTCGAGTTCCTTTGTGCTGCCCTGTACGGATATCATCGGCTCTATCTCCGCTTCTATCTTTTTGCCTTGCTCTTCTGCGAGAGGTCCGAATGAAGCCGCCGTTTCACTGACTATGTCGGAGAGCGGCACCTCTGTCATTACGAGGCTGTCCCCCTCCTCCATGCGCGAGAGATATACGAGGTCGTTGGTAAGATCAGTGAGTCTGTCGACCTGGCCGTTGATATCACCGAGGTTCTCCTTGAGCTCAGCCTTATCGACCTTCTTTTTGTCCAGCTCCATGTCCATCAGGTCGATGTTGGCCTTGATGATGGCAAGCGGAGTCTTGATCTCGTGGCCTGCGTCGGTGATGAAGCGCTTCTGCTTCTCATAGCTCTCAGCCACCGGCCTTACGATGCGGCCGGCAAAGAACGTGATGACGCCGAACATGACTATCAGCCCTGCGAGCGACATCAGTATGCTGTACTTCAGGAAGTCCCTGAACGACTCAAGCACTCTGCCGCAGTCAAGGAATGTTACGCGCATGCCCGGCCCGTCGCTGACGACCGAGTATCTGAACTCGCCGATAAAGCCCTCGTCCTTGCCGGAGGAAAGCGCTTCTTTCGCGTAGGAAATGGCCTCTCCCTCGTCGACCGAGGAGATCCTGTCGACGTTGACCTGCTGGATCTCGCCGTCCTGGCCTGACGTCGCTATAAAGAATCTTGACTCTTCGGCTTCATCGCGGGTCATGAAAGGGCCCTTTTTCCCGTCTTTACCGAAGAACGGCCCGTCGTCACTGTCGAACATGTCATCAGGGTCGAAGTCACCGGGTTCGTAGTCCTCGTTTCCTTCCTCGTCATCATGCTCGATCACGTCACCCTGAGGCATCAGGGATCCTCCCGGTTCATTGAGGAATCTGTTGTAGTTTTCCTCTATCACCTCGATCCTCTTATCCGCGTCGCTGACGACCTTCTCGTAATTGATTATGTTCATACCCGCGACAATGACCGCCAGCAGAATGACCAGCGCCGCCATCGCGAGTATTATGAATCTTCTTTTTAGTTTGCTTATCATGTTTTTCGTCCCGTCCCGGATGTGTTGTATGTCACTCACCCGCTTCTATGGAGTAGCCCGCGTTGCGCGTCGCCTTGATCTTTACGTCAGCTCCGAGCGCGGTGAGTTTCTTTCTGAGGTATGAGATGTATACCCATACGACGTTGCTCTCGGTGTCCGTGTCGTAGCCCCAGATATGATCCATAAAGGTATCTACGGAAATGATGTTGCCCGGCTTTGCCATCAGAAGTTCCATCATCTGAAACTCCTTGTTGGCCAGCTTGACCGAGCCCGCCGGCGTCGACATCTCAAAGCTCGCCCTGTCGAGCATGAGGTTGCCGCAGCTGAGCTTTGTGTCGACCTCGTTGCCCGAGCGTGTTATGGCCCTGACCGCCGCGAGCAGTTCCTTGGCGTCGAATGGCTTTGTGAGATAGTAGTTGGCGCCGCTGTCGAGGCCGAGCACCTTATCATCTACCTCGGCCTTTGCAGTGAGCATCAGGACAGGCATGTCGCTTCCGCTCGCGCGAAGCTTCTTCAGCACTGTGATGCCATCGACTTTTGGCATCATTATATCCAATACAGCCACGTCATAATTACCCGCCTCGAGGTAGTCCAGGGCATCCTGTCCGTCGTGGACCGCGTCGATCGAGTACTTGTTCGCCTCAAATATTTTGACCAGCGCCTTTGCCAGCGCGATCTCGTCTTCTGCAAGTAATATGCGCATACTCAGCCTCCACTGTTTTAGTTTTTCCTGATAATACTAAAACACGCCTGCCTTAAATATACTTAAAAAAATGAAGCAGGCGTGTTTTTTATGTGTTTATTTCTGTCTGTTTGTCTACAGCATTCGCTTCAGGTATTGACCGGTCTTTGACCCGGCGACCTTCGCGACTTCTTCCGGCGTGCCTTCGCATACGATCCGGCCGCCCTTGTCTCCGCCCTCAGGTCCGAGGTCGATTATGTGATCGGCCTGCTTTATGACATCGAGGTTGTGCTCTATGACGACGATGGTATTGCCCTCGTCGACCAGCCTGTTGAGAACGTAGAGCAGCTTTTCCACGTCCGCGAAATGCAGGCCCGTCGTAGGTTCGTCAAGGATGTAGAGCGTCTTGCCCGTGCTTCTCTTGGAGAGTTCTGTCGCAAGCTTGATTCTCTGTGCCTCGCCTCCGGAAAGCTGTGTCGACGGCTGACCAAGGCTGATGTATCCGAGGCCTACCTCGTCGAGTGTCTTCAGGTATCTCAGTATGCTCTGCTGGTTCTCAAAGAACGGTATCGCCTCGGCGACCGTCATGTTGAGGACCTCTGAAATGTTCTTGCCTTTGTATTTGACCTCGAGGGTCTCATGGTTGTAGCGCGCTCCGCCGCAGACTTCGCAAGGCACAAAGACGTCAGGCAGGAAGTTCATTTCCACCTTGATTATTCCGTCGCCGCTGCAGTGCTCGCAGCGTCCGCCTTTGACGTTGAAGCTGAAGCGTCCCGGCTTGTAGCCTCTGACCTTGGACTCAGGCATCTCGGCAAACAGGTTGCGGATGTGCGTGAACATGCCGGTGTATGTCGCCGGATTCGAGCGAGGCGTCTTGCCTATAGGCGACTGGTCGATGTTGATGACCTTGTCGAAGTTTTCTATGCCTTTTATCTGGCGGAACTTGCCCGGCTTTTCCTGCGTGCGGTTGGTGACGCGCGAGACTCCCTTGTAGAGTATCTCGTTCACAAGGCTCGACTTGCCCGAGCCCGACACGCCCGTGATGAGCACCAGCTTGCCCGCCGGGATCTTCACGTCTATGTCCTTGAGGTTGTTCTCGGCCGCGCCGAGGATCTCGAGGTATTTGCCCGTGCCGTCCCTTCGCACCATAGGCACCGGGATGTGTCTCTTGCCTGAGAGGTACTGGCCCGTTACTGATTCAGGGCAGTTCTTGATGTCATCTACCGTGCCTTGTGCGACCAGTTTTCCGCCGTTAACTCCCGCGCCCGGACCGATGTCCACGATGTGGTCAGCCTCATACATGGTCTCCTCGTCGTGCTCGACTATGATGAGTGTATTGCCCATGTCCGTAAGGTCGCGGAGCGACGCCAGCAGCTTGCTGTTGTCGGCCTGATGAAGGCCGATGGACGGCTCGTCGAGTATGTAAAGGACTCCTACGAGACCCGAGCCGATCTGCGTCGCGAGGCGTATACGCTGCGACTCTCCGCCGGACAGTGTCGCCGACGTACGGCTCAGTGTAAGATATCCAAGTCCGACATCCTTAAGGAATTTGAGTCTGGCCTTTATCTCCTTAGTGATCATGGCGCTGATCTTCTTTTCTCTGTCCGTGAGTTCGGAATCGAGTTTCTCAAAGAAGTCCATTGCCTGCATGACCGAAAGGTCGCAGATCTCCATTATGTTGAGTCCGCCCACCGTGACAGCGAGCACTGTGTCTTTCAGCTTGCGGCCCTTGCAGACCGGGCATGTGTCCTCGGTCATCAGCTCGCTGATCTTTTCCTTTAT
>JBGUME010000265.1:0-3436 GCA_045116695.1 Anaerovoracaceae bacterium
TCTTTGTAGACATCCTCTACACCGAGCCTGGTGACCGGCCAGCGGCCCTCATTGAACACGCTCACACTGTCTTCACGCACCTTTATCTGTATCGGGTTGCCGCTCTGGTAATCCTTGTTGATTACCGCGTTTATCAAAACCTCGCGGAAAGCTTCCTTTGGCCAAAAGTATGTCTCTACCCATCGAGTCTCATCGTCGATGATATCCGGCTTCATATATTTTGAGTAGATCAGATCCACGGCTGTGTCGATCTGCGTAAGGAACGGCCCGCGCACCGTGTCATAGTGGATGATCTCTCCCAGCTCGTCGAAGGACCCGATGTTTATGAACGCGCCCGTCACGTACTGCTCAGGATCCGGATGGAAGAAGAGCAATGCCGCCCTGCTGAGATGTCCTTCCCTGTCGACGCACTTGAGATCCTGCAGGATCTCCTCTTTGGAGCTGTCCGCCTTCTTCCTGAAAATGTCGAAGGCGCTGTCGTCCAGCTCATCGATCCCTGCGGTCGGCATGATCACCTCATCCCAGGTCTTGCCGCTGCGTTCCAGTATGAACTTCTCAAGCTCTATTCCGTTCAGTTCCTGAAGCGTACTGCCGGAGCGCTTGTATGCCTTGCCGTCGCACGACACCATGTGCGGGTACGGCTCCACAACTATCTCCAGATAGTCGAGCGTCCCGTCCGAATTGACTATCACCGGCTCCTCTGACTTCCACTTTTTGAGCTTAAGCTCCTGCTGTTTGTCCTTTGGTTCAAAGATACCGGCAGCGTACAGGTTTTTGTCTCTGTCTCTTATCTCGGCCGGGATCTTCCTGTTGGATTCCTTTGTGCCGTCGGTGCCGTAGCGGATGTTGACTCCGCGGCGCTCGGCGCTGTGGTAGCGGACCTCCGCTATGATGCCCATCTTGGTCTTGATCTGGTTAGGCAGTTCCTCCAGCAGCCTGCGGTAATTCTTCAGGCCAACGACAAATCCGTCATCATTCACGCCCACAAACAGGTGGCCGCCGCCCACGTTTGCATAGCCGCAGAGCCACTTGAAGTACTCATCATGCCACGAGGCTTTCCATTCATTGTTCTGGGATTCCGGCTGTGCCTGTGTATATGTCGCTTCCATATATGTCACCTTACCTGCGGTTACTGTCAGGATCCTTCGATTGCTGCACGTTAAACGCTTTCAATACTGTCTTAATAATACCATATCGGCAGCAAATAAAATGCCCCGGAGTTTTGTTCCGGGGCGAATTTGGTGCTGTTTACAGGCAGAGTGCCCGTTACCGTCTATGCTACAGAGGCAGTTCGCGGCCTTCTTTCTTCCACGAATAGAATTCCGCTGTCGCTGTAAAGATAGCGTCTCCCGAGGAGTTCAGTGCTGTCTCTACAGAATCCTGGATAACGCTGATGATGAATCCGATACCAACCATCTGCATCGCGATGTCTGTAGGGATACCGAACATCGAACATCCAAGCGGTACCAGCAGCAGCGAACCTCCGGCAACTCCGGATGTTCCGCATGCGGAAAGTGTAGCAACGATGCTCAGCAGGATAGCCATAGGGAACGTCACATCTACGCCGGTAGTCCAGCAGGCCACCAGTGTAAGAGTGGTGATCGTGACCGCGGCTCCGTCCATGTTGATAGTCGAGCCCAGAGGGATGGATACGGAGTACATGTCCTCATCAAGTCCGAGATCCGCGCAGAGCTCCATGTTTACAGGGATGTTCGCGGCCGAGCTTCTTGTGAAGAACGCTGTGAGAGCGCTTCTCTTGATGCAGTACCACATGAGCGGGTACGGATTGCGTCTGAGTGTGAGCGCAACGATGATCGCGTTGATGCCGAGCGAGGTGAGAAGCATGGTGCATACCAGCAGTGCCACCAGCTGACCGTACTGCTTGAAGATAGAAAGTCCGCTTGTGGAAACCGCGTTGAACACAAGACCCATGATTCCGAACGGCGCGCAGTTGATGACCCAGCGAACTACCTTTGAAAGCGCGTCTGCCAGATCGCTGAAGAACTTCTTTGTTCCCGAGCCTGCTGCCTTGAGCGCGAGTCCTACGACTACTGCCCAGAACAGTATCGCGATGTAGTTGGCGTTTGCGATAGCATTGACCGGGTTGGCAACAAAGCTGAGGCACAGATTCTTGAGCACTTCGAATACAGATCCCGGAGGAGTCAGATCCTCAGCAACATTCTCAATGCCTGTGAGCGGGACCTTCACTCTGAAGGTGAAGTTCATGCATACCGCGACAAATGCCGCGATGAGCGTACTCAACATGTACAGGAAAATAACGACTTTAAATCTGTCCGCGTTTCCTCCCTTTGCGTTAGCCAGAGAAGACGCGACAAGAACGAATACCAGGACAGGAGCGATCCCCTTGAGTGCTCCTACGAACATATCACCGAATATGGAGATCCATTCCTGCGACGGAACAAGGAATCCAAGGATAGCTCCGATGACAAGTCCAATAAAGATCCTGAGGACCAGACTGATGCTCGTCCACTTTTGCCAAATGTTCATAAATAACCTCTCTTCGAAAAAAATAGGAAGACCAATGATCTTCCCTTTATAGCGTGTTAAAAATATATCAATTATGCCGGCTTCCGTCCAGTTTTTTTAATTGTACATTTCCGTATTGCCGGTATCCCGTTAGTTCAGTCCGCCAGATAGCGTCCTTATGTCCCCAGGCGCTTCTATAACCCTTTTCTTTTGAAAATAGTGTACATTTGATATATCATCGTTATATATTTATACATTGGTTACCAAACCATCTTTACATGCATTTTTGACTCGGGAAGTAATATAAATAATGTCTGAAAACAATACGAAAAAAAGAATCTATATGAGAAGGGCCCTGGCGGTAGTAGCCCTGGTCGCAGTCCTGATCGCGTCTTTGGGTTTCATGAACCGATTCCTGTGTATACCCATAACACCGAATCAATCCAGAGTCATCAACTTGCACAAGGAACCCGCTGACAGTATTGATGTTCTGTTGATAGGTTCGAGCGCGACATATACTAACTTCGCATCCGCCTACGCTTATGAACTCTACGGCTTCACTTCATACCCATATGCCCTGGCCGGATCGACTTGTACGATGTGGAAACCGGCCCTTCAGGATGCTCTTCGCAATCAGGATCCGAAGCTCGTTGTGATCGATGCCTTTACCGGAGGCTATGAGCCCGGTGAGATAAAAGAACGCAGCAACCAGGCGTACACGGTAATGGCACACATGCCTTTCTCAGAGGAAAAGATGCAAATTGCCGGTGAGCTCTCTGCCTCCATAGATGGTTCCAGCACTCTGAGTTATATCATCCCGTTTCTCAGATATCACATCAGGATCCCTTCCAATCTTATGAGGCTCAAAGAGCGGATAGAAATGGAGCGCGATGGCGCCTCCCCGCTCAAGGGCATACAAAACATGGCGTATGTCAGAAATCAACAGGAT
>JBGUME010000266.1:0-4471 GCA_045116695.1 Anaerovoracaceae bacterium
GAGGAAATGAAACAGGCTCTGCTGAAGCTGAGATACAATGCCGCAGACGTGTGCTTCGTATCGATGGGAGCAGAGGAAATGGATACCTTCTTCACGCTGGCGGAGGATATGGGCCTCGACGGCATCACATACCTGGGGACCAGGAGCTGGGGAGACGCGTCGTTCATATCCATGATGGACAAGCACAAAAACATCAAGGTCGTATTCCCTTATGAATCCGTACTGACCAAGAACGATGACACCTCAGACACGTACACTGAGGAAGCGCAGAGATTCCAGATAGAGTACGCAAACAGATACGGCGCGGATGACGTCCCTAGCGGAAATGCCGCGCTCGGATATGACGCATATCTGATCCTCATAAACGCGTTCCACAACGCGAAATCCACAGAAGGCGCGGCGATCAGGACAGCGCTCATGGAACTCGATGAGCTCAAGTGCGCTACAGGTCTGTTCAGCTTTGATGATAACGGCAACGTAAGAAGAGCGGTAACGCTGTCGACCATAAAAAGCGGCAAGCCTGTAACGGAATACGTTACCAGGATAGAGGCTAAGGCCAAGGTCATCGAGGATATCGAGACCCTGGAGGAAGAAGAAAGCAACAACAACGACTAAGGAGTAAGAAATGGGTTATCTTGAAAGGATAGACGCATACAAAGACGACATGCTTAAGACGCTGGCCGAGATAGTATCCAAGCCGAGCGTGAACGCAGAACCGGTGAGGACAGCGGACGGAGAGGTCTATCCGTTCGGCAAAGGCGTGCAGGAGGCTCTCGAATGCATGCTGGAGATCGGCAAGGAAAAAGGCTTTGATGTCCACAATGACGAAAACTACGCCGGACACATCGAATGGAAGTCGGAGAACGGCGGCAATGATTACTTTGGCATAGTGGGACATCTGGATGTCGTGCCTGTAGGAACAGACTGGACGACAGATCCGTTTGAGATGGTAGACAAGGGAGACGGCTTTGTATACGGAAGAGGCACATCTGACGACAAGGGTCCTGTAGTCGCATGCCTTTATGCCATGAAGGCCCTGAAGGATGAAGGCCTTGAGCCGAAGATGAACATCCGTCTTGTTCTGGGTCTCGATGAAGAGACCGGTCACATCAGCGCGGACCACTATACCGAGCACTGCGGACAGCCTTCGCTTGGGTTCACTCCGGACGCGGATTTCCCGCTCGTAAACGGAGAACTGGGTATCATGATCTTTGAGCTCGCTCAGAAGTTCAAGACAAAGCCGGCCAAGGACGAGATGCGTCTCACAAAGCTTGAGGGAGGCGTTGCTCCAAACGCAGTCCCGGCTTATGCAAAAGCCGTGGTGGCAGGCAGCAAAGAACACTACGATCTCATCAGCGACAGGGCCAAACTGTACGCAGAAGAGACCGGGTATAAGCTGAAAACGAAAAAACAGGGCACGTCCCTCGTGATCGAAGCTTTCGGACAGGCTGCCCATGGAGCGCATCCGGACCTCGGACTCAATGCCGTAAGCATACTCATGGACTTCCTCGGAAGGATCAGCTTCGCTAGCGAAGAACTCAACGAGTTCATCGATTTCTATAACGATCACATAGGTTTTGACCTTCACGGAGAGCGCATCGGCTGCTTCTTTGAGGACAAACCTTCCGGACCATTGATTTTTAATGTCGGAATGGCTAATATTAACGAGGACCTGGCGTCCTTATCGATCAACATCCGCTATCCGATCAAGTCAACGGATGAGCAGGTGATCGAGGGCATCGAGACCGTGCTTGAAGGCACGCGCATCGGGCTCGTGATGAGAGCGGTCCAGAAACCTATCCATTGCCACCGCGCGGATCCTATATGCCAGACATACATGAAGGCGTACAGGGATGAAACGGGTGACATGGAAACAGACGCGATGATCATCGGCGGCGGCACCTACGCCAAGATGTTCAATAATATACTCGCTTTCGGGGCTGCGTTCCCGGACGACGAGAACACGATGCACCAGGCGGACGAGAAGTTCAGCATAGACTCGTTCATGAAGATGGCCAGAATCTACGCCAGAGCGATCAAAGCCTTCTGCTTCGAATAAGCGCCGCACAGCGGTAAACTCAATAATCTGTTTCAGGGCGTGGTGAAAGTCCACACCGGCGGTGATCGCAGATGACCTGCGTAAGTCCGCGAGCCTCACGGCCGAACCGGTGAGAATCCGGTACCGACGGTATAGTCCGGATGAAAGAAACATTGCAAACTGTAATTGTGATGAATGGCCTTGACTCGCATCAGGGCCATTATTAATGCCTGACAGATTCCACCAAAACACAAAGGAGGAATGTGTTATGAACGAAAACAAAATGACAACAGCAAAGCTGGCAAAACTCGCGATGATGACAGCAGTATCCATAGTGCTGCTGCTTCTCATCAGGATCCCATGGCCTGCAGCGCCTTTCCTGGAATATGATCCTGCGGATCTGCCGATATATATCACGGCATTTGCTTTCGGACCGTACGAGGGACTCGTAGTGACACTGATCGTCTGTCTCATCCAGGCGTTCGGACTCGGCGGCAGCGGCATCTACGGATTCATCATGCACTTTATAGCGACCGGCATAGTCGCCGTAGCCATCGGTACCATGTACAAGCGCAACAAGACAAAGAAGACCGCCATCAAGGCGCTTATCACGGGAGTGATAGTAACTACCGTAGTGATGTGCATTATGAACATCCTTGTTACGCCGGCATTCATGGGAGCTCCGAGATCGGCTGTCATCGCTATGATCCCGACTGTTATCATACCGTTCAACCTGGTCAAGGCAGGCGTCAACTCACTGCTGACGTTTATACTGTACAAGCGCATTTCCGGATTGCTTCACGGAAGCGCTCAGACCGTTAAGAAAGAAGAGAATTGAAAGACTTCGGACACAGAAAACTGATCCTTAATAGTGAAGAAGATACACGTAATCTGGGGCATGAGATTGCTGATGCGCTCGAGCCCGGTGATGTCGTGGCGCTCATAGGAGATCTCGGCACAGGCAAGACTGCGCTGACCAAGTACATCGCCGAGGGACTCGGGATCACGGAAGAGATAAACAGCCCGACTTTTACCATCGTAAAGGAATACAGGAGCGGCAGACTGCCTCTGTATCACTTTGACGTGTACAGGCTCGGAAGCGGCGAGGAACTTCTGGACATAGGCGCGGAGGAAATGCTTGAAGGCGACGGGGTCTGCGTGATAGAGTGGGCGGACATCGTTGCTGATGTTCTTCCTGACGACGCCTTTGCAGTGTGCCTCGAATACGGAAAAAATGAAGGCGAAAGGATAGCGGAGATACTGGAGTGAATATACTGGCTATCGAGACAACAGGAAAATACGGATCGGCATCGGTCATAAACGAGACAGGCGAGGTATTCAGCGCGGTATCGACTGAAGAGATGAACCACCTCAAGGGTATGATGATACTGATCGACGAAGCGATACGCGAAGCCGGCATCGATAAGAGCGAGCTAACGCATATCGCCGCTTCTGTTGGTCCCGGATCGTTCACGGGCATCAGGATAGGTGTCGTCACAGCGAGGGTGATGGCCCAGATGCTTGACGTGCCTTGCGTCGCTGTATCATCGCTCGAGGCGATGGGCGAGAGAGTGCTCGACGCGGCAGTATCCGCTGGAGCTCTTTACGTCGTGCCGGTCATTAATGCCAGAAGGCACCAGACATATGCCGGCGTATGGGAGGCGGAGTTCACATCGGACTATGAGCAGAAGACTCTTTGTGCTGTCATGGAAGAAAAGCAGTACATGATAGAAGAACTGCTTGACCTGCTGAAAGAGAAGGCTGCCTGTTACGACGGAGCAACATGCTTCTTCACAGGAGACGGCATTGACGCCTATGAAGACATTATAAAAGATGCCATGAGCGAAGGCTCGTATGTGTTTGCGGGCGAAGAACTGAGGTATCAGCATGCTGAGAGCGTCGCCAGGATAGCGCTAAAGAAAGCCAAAGCGGGCAAGGTGCTCGGATATAACGAGCTGATGCCTGAGTACATGAGGCTTGCCGAAGCCGAGCAGCGCCTAAAGGCGGGCACACTGAGCGACAGGATACGAAAGCCGGTGCAGATATGATTTTAGAGATAAGACAGGCAAAATTGTATGACGTACCGGCCATGGCGCGCATTGAACGCGACTCTTTTGCTGCTCCGTGGAGCGCTGATGAGATAACCAAGGACGTCACCGCAGGCGGCAATGTATATGTCGCAGTTGCTCTGGCAGATGAAGAAAGGGCAGGCTACGCGGAGATCAGGATGATAGCCGGCGAGGGCCAGATCTACAATATCGCCATAGCGCCGGAATTCAGGCGTGAGGGCATAGGCGAGGCACTGCTGCGACACTTGATAGACAAGGCTGACGCGGACGGCTGCAAGCTGGTGACGCTTGAAGTCAGGAGCGGTAATGAAGCGGCCATGGAACTTTACAAAAAGCTAGGCTTCCGCGAAGTCGGAAGACGCAA
>JBGUME010000267.1:0-3857 GCA_045116695.1 Anaerovoracaceae bacterium
CGTGTCGATGTCGTAAGTCGCGCTTAATGATTCTATCCTAAGCAGTGGCTCGCTCATCTATTCGGCCTTTCTGTATTCCATCACGGCATCGCCGAGATAGTTGAACACTACGATGGTGATGATAGTCGCGGCTGCAGGGAACAGTACCGCCCACGGCGCAAGCTGTATGTAGGCGCGTCCCTCGCTTATCATGGATCCCCACTCCGCCTGCGGCGCTACAACGCCCAGTCCCAGGAAGGACAGGCCGGAGATACCTATCATCGTCGTACCTATCTGAGTCAGCGCGTTGATCAGCACCGGCTCGAGTATATTAGGCAGTATGTGCCCTGCCATTATTTGTAAGCCGTTACGCCCTTGCAGGCGGGCGGCCGTTATATATGGTTCATTCTTTATGGAGAGCGTGTGGCTTCGCGCAAGACGCGCAAACGATGTCCACATCGTTATTCCCAGAGCAAGCATCGCTCCTCCGAGTCCTCCGCCGAGTATGCCGGCAACAGCGATGGCAACTACCATCTGCGGGAATGCCAGCATGAGGTCGGCAAACCTCATCAATATGTCATCGACTATGCCGCCGTAGTAACCACAGAGCATTCCGATGATGATGCCGATCACGAAGGATATGGCCACAAGAAAGAAAGTGGAAGCGATGGTAGTGCGGGCGCCGATCAGGACACGCGAAAGCACGCAGCGCCCAAGGTTATCGGTGCCGAACGGATATGCCGCGGAAGGCGCCTGCCTTATGAGAGCCGCACTGGTAGCGTACGGATCGTTAGGTGCCAGCACGCCGGACAGCAAAGCTATCACCACCAGCAGGATGGCGAAGGCCGCGGCGATTATTACCTTTCTTCTCAGCTGTTTCTTCTACTTTGTCTTATGCTGCTAGATCCTCGGATCGAGCACGTGATAGATCACGTCTGAAATAAAGTTGATGACCACGTAGATGGTGCCCATTATGAGCACGAATCCCATTATGGTTGGATAGTCGCGGGCGTTGATGGAGTCCATTACCAGCTTGCCGATACCAGGCCAGCGGAATATGGTCTCTATGACTACGCTGCCGCCCATGAGTGTTCCTATCTGAAGAGCAATTATTGTGAAGATATGACCGGTCGCGTTGTGGAACACGTTATTCAGCAGTATGTCTTTTTCCCTTACACCTCTGGTGCGGAGACCCGTCACATAGCTCTGCTCGAGCTGCTCCATTACCTCGGTGCGGATCTGACGGGTGAATCGTCCCGCCATCGGTATTGCCAGAGAGATTGCCGGCAGGAAGAGCCCCTGTACGCTGCCCGTGGCTACTACAGGGAACAGATTGAACTTGATGCAGAATAAATACATCAGCAACACGGAAATAAGGAAATTAGGCAGAGCATTTCCTATGAAGGACAGCAGCCGGACTATGTGATCAAGCGCGCTGTTCTTCTTTACGGCAGACGCTATGCCCAAAGGTATGGACACTAAAAGAGACAAGATAAGGCTTGCCAATGCCAGTATAGTGGTATTCTTCAGACCGTTGATCAGTTTAGGCGCCACAGGCATGTCATCCTTGAACGACAGTCCGAAGTCGCCATGTAGTATGCCCACGAGCCAGTCTCCGTATCTTTCCGTAAACGGGCGCAGCAAGCCAAGCCTCTCCTGCTCTGCCTGCAGCATCTCCTTTGTCACCGCAACGCCCTGCGAAGAAAGACGCTTCTCCGCAGGGTCGCCCGGCGCTAGGTACATTAGCAGGAATGTAAGGAAGCTCAGAATGATCAGTATGAGGATCAGTTCAACCAATCGTTTTGCTATCTGTTTCCCTAAACTCACTTTTGTCCTTTTCTGTGTTTGTTTTTAGTTGCCTTTTGTCGTATTGGCGTCAACTCCGTAGAAGTCGAATGGTATCTTCTCCGCGAAGCCGCTGACTCCCGGTCTCAGAACTGTCGTGTGGTTGAACAGTCCTACGTAACCGAACGCGTTGTCATCAACAGCGATCTGGACGATCTTATTGGCGAGCTCAGCTCTCTTGTCAGTGTCTACCTCGGTCTTGAGCTGCTGGATCATCGCTTCGCACTCTGCGCTCTCGAATCCGCCTACGTTGTAGTATGCGCCGTCAGCGAGAGTCGAATCGATGAAGTACTGAGGGTCGCCGCACTTGTCGGAGATCATGCAGTAAAGCGCCATATCGAAGTCAGCTGTAGCGATGTATGTCGAATCAGGATCTTCCTCGACGGTCAGGTATGAGTCGATGCCGATCGCCTTAAGCTGCTCCTGGATGAGGATGGCAAGAGTATCGAGCGAACGCGCCGCGTAGTAGCAGATGTTGAGCTTCAGCGGCTTACCGTCTTTCTCATAGATTCCTTCTGCATTGAGCGTGTAGCCTGCTGCCTCAAGGACTTCCTTTGCCTTTGCTGTGTCGACTGCAGGGATGGTGACCTTGCTGTATGCTGTCGAGTCAGGATACGGCGAGTGAGCCGGGCTGACTGTTCCCTTCAGATACTCAGCGATAGCGTCTTTGTCGACCGTGAGTGTGATAGCTTCTCTTACAGCGTCATCAAGTCTGTTCTCGTTAAGGATGTAGTACTGCAGTCTCGTACCTGCAACGGACTCAATAACGTATTTGTCAGGCTCCTGCTCATAGGCTTCGAGAGCAGCGGATGAAACGCTGTTGTAGCAATCGATCTCACCGCTCTGCATGGCGAGCAGCTTAGGATCGTCTTCCTGCATGTAGTAGAAAACAGCTCCGTCAAGCTTGACATCACCGCCCCAGTAATTCTCGTTCTTCGCAACAGTGACGTCGCCCTCAGGCTTGAACTCGCTGATAACGAACGGGCCTGTGCAGATCGGATTGTTGTCAAAGTCCTCTGTAGCGTCAAGGTCGATCATGCCGCATTCAGGGCTGGCAAGGTCGTTCTTGAGCATAGGATATACGGCATCACCTGTGTTGACTACAATGGTCTTGTCATCTGGCGCCTGCCAGTCAAAGTCTGCCATATAAGAAAACCTCTCATTGACCTCGGCAAGTCTCTGGATGTTTCTGATGACCATGTCGGCTGTCAGCGGATTTCCGTTCGAGAATGCTACTCCATCCTTCAGTTTGATGGTCCATGTCGTTCCGTCTGCTTCTGCACTCTCCGCGAGGCAGTCTACTGCAGTTGCGGTCTCATCGAACTTGAACAGGGCTTCTGAAAGGCCGTAGATCGATGTGTACCATCCGTAGTATTCCTTATGCACATCGATGCTTGGATAAGCGAACGACGCGGCAGTTCTGAGGATGTTGTCTCCCGAACCGCCGGATGAGGAACCTCCTCCGCATGCCGTCATGCCCAGTACCATACAGAACGCAAGCAGCATGACCAATAATCTCTTCTTCATGTTTACCTCCGTTTTAATGAAAGCTTTTTTATTTTCTAAATGCCGGGCTATTTGACCGCCCTTATGCAGAACATCCTGTCCGGCATGTAGAATCTGTCTTTGTCGGCATAGAGCCTATCGCCTGCGCCAAGGTCGCTCGTCACCTCTGTGAAGCCGATCTCTTTCAGTACCGCCTCATCCCACTCAGGCCTGTCGAGCGAACTGACGGAAAGCATATGGTAGATGTTGTGGCATTCCTCCGTCAGCGAGTCATCTATACCCTGATGGGCGCAGTTCTCAGCCTGATCGTACTTGTGGAAGCCCTTGGCATACTCCGCATCGTAATTAAGAAGCACTCCGCCCGGCTTCAGTACTCTGTGCCATTCTCTGTACGCTTCCGCCGGATGCGGAAGTGTCCATGTCAGATTGCGCGAGATGACCGCGTCAAAAAACTCATCAGGAAAAGCAGGATGCTCGGCATCCATCACAAAGAACTCCGCCGAAGATGAGAGATGGCTCGCAGCCAG
>JBGUME010000268.1:0-2000 GCA_045116695.1 Anaerovoracaceae bacterium
CAGATGTTGGGCTGTGTCTGCAGCGCGCACTCCAATGTGACATGAGAAGCGGAGCGGCCCATCAGCTTGATGAAATGCCAGTACTTCTTGGCGGAATTGGCGTCGCGCTCGATATTACCGATTACTTCGCTGTAGGTCTTGGTAGCGGTATCGAAACCGAAGGAAGTCTCGATATCCTCGTTCTTGAGGTCGCCGTCGATGGTCTTGGGGCATCCGATGACCTGAACGCCGGTATTGTGCGCTGCCATGTACTCAGCAAGGACTGCTGCGTTGGTGTTGGAATCGTCGCCGCCGATGATAACGATCGCGGTAAGGCCATGTTTCTTGGCAACTTCTACTACGACCTCAAACTGAGCTGTCGTCTCGAGTTTGGTTCTGCCGGAACCGATGATATCGAATCCGCCGGTGTTCCTGTACTGATCGATGAAATCGTCAGTCATCTCAATATAGTCGTCGTCGATCAGTCCGCTCGGGCCGCCCTTGAAGCCGAGAAGAACGTTGTCCTTGTCGGTCGCTTTCAGTGCGTCATACAGACCGCAGATAACATTGTGTCCGCCGGGAGCCTGGCCGCCGGAAAGGATCACGCCGACAACCTGCTTCTTAGGTGCTGATGTGTTCGCGCCCTTCTGGAAGGTGATTTCATTCTTGCCGTACGTATTAGGGAACAGGGCCTTGATCTTCTCCTGGTCCGCAACGCTCTCTGTAGGTGCGCCGTCTTTAACGCAGATCTCGGAAATACCGTTTCTGAGCATTCCGGGAAGCTTGGGGTTGTAGCTGTATCTAGCTTTCTGAAGGTTTGAAATAGCCATGGCACTCATCTCCTTTTAAAAAAGTGCAGTCTTGTCATTACCCTTCTATAATAAGATATCTTGGGCAGAATTTAAATCCTTTTTGGGAAGAAATGGAAGCAGAATGCATTCAAAAACTGGGATGATCCCGCAGAAGTGCGAGGGTCTGCTCGAGAAGTTCAGGGCTGATGCCGTTTACCAGAACAGCTTTCTTTATGCCCGGCACGCGCGCGGTCAGTTCTCTGTTGATCAGATCTTCGCTGGTCTGGTCGGCTGCGGCGCATCCCGCGCATCGCCCGGTCAGGTTGAAGAACACGACGCCTCCTTCCACGCCCGCCACTTTCAGGTCCCCGCCGTGTGCGGCGAGGTAGGGGCGCACGTGCTCCTCCAATACGGCTTCCACTTCAGAAGTGATATTCCTGTCGTCAGTTTCCATAGTAAACTCCTTTTTTCACAATATATTTTTTGACTCTTTATAAATCAGTTCTTTTGTCCCCCGTTCAGTTCAAGAAACAGCGCCGCCATAGTATTTTCATAATAAGGGAGCGTCCACAGAACATTGACAATTCCAAAGGTGACGATTCCCAATATAGTCCATCCCAGAAAGGTCATATCCAACAGGAATGTACGCCATTTGTTCCCCTCCATCATCTTGCGTGAAAGTGTGATCACCTCGATCTCAGACAGATCGGGATACTCTTTCACTATATAGGGGACCATCCTGTAGGAATAACTCTTTACCAGTCCCGGAAAAATCAACAGGCAATACCAAAGGCAATTAAAAACATCTCTGAGAAGAAGAGCAGCGAAAACGTGCGCGTAATCGGAAAAGCCTTCCCTGATCAGTACAAGCTCTGCCGATCCCTTTTCTGCGTTGTTCCTGAAGAACAGGCAGCCTCCCGCCTCTAAAGCGTTGGCGAAAATGATCTTTATCAGTACCGCGGACACAATGATGGACATATATCCCACAACAACGATGCCTGCTATGATCAGGAGTTCATTCGGCGCCATTTCATGAAGCGGTTCAAAACCGACGTTCTGCAATATGCTCTCTCTTCTGATCCGGGTCAGCGCTGATGTCACGGTGGCCAAAAGGAACATCAGCGCCGCTGTAACTACACTTCTCCAGTAATACTTGTTTAAGGCGGACTTGCGGTTCTTTTTAACTTCTCGTACAGACCACATGCTATCCCTTCTAATGTATCGTCTTTT
>JBGUME010000269.1:0-8920 GCA_045116695.1 Anaerovoracaceae bacterium
ACTCGAGTACGTTCAGACGCACGCCGTGAACGACTACCGACAGGAAACACATTATTATGTTGAGTGCATGGCCTATAAGTACGACCAGTACACCGAGGATTATCAGAGGGCCATGCATGCTTGCCGCGATCCCGTTGAAGCTCTGTGAGATCGCTACGCCGGCCATTCCGACTGCGAACAGTCTTATGTAACTCATTACGTTTCCGAAACAGCTTATCGTGTCAAGGAAGTCCGTAAACGCATTTGCCAGCCCTGCCTTCAATCCCTGTCCGAATGTAAGATCCGGAGACATTCCTCCGAACAGCAGGACGAGTACGAAAGCGACGCCTATCAGCGCAAACACCGGTACCAGCGGGATCGGATCATGGATGACCAGATTCAGAGCCAGCAGGTACATCGCCACTACGGCGATCGCCCAGCCTAAATTGGATACCCATGAAAGATCCTTTTTAGGGATCTTCTCCTTTATCGAAAGGATGGATCCAAGTACCATCTGGACCGCGCCTATCGAGAACGAGAACTTCATTATGGCGTTCTGTGTTTCATTGGACGTGAGTCCGAAGTACTCAGGATATGTGGCCAGACTCGGTACTACGAGCATCTTGAGGAACGGTACCTTCATTGCGCTCTCCATACCGAACCATGTTCCGGTGACTGCGCCCCATACAATTGTGGCGATCGACAGCACGAAGAGAAGGAATGTGACTGTTGAGCCTTTCTTCTGCTTCAGCCTGAGAGCGATGGTTCCCAGAAGTATAAGCACTCCGTAGCCGCCGTCTCCGATTATCATCGCGAAGAACAGCGTGAAGAACAGGAGAAACCAGAGCGATACATCCTGCTCTCTGTAGCCAGGGAGCACTCCCAGGATATCGAATACAGGCTCGATGAGCTTGGAAACTTTGTTGAAGCGGAGCTTCGTAGGTATCTTGTCATCGTCTTCTGCTACATCTTCAGCCGCCCATGCCAGATTCTTTTCTGCCGCCATGGCTTTGACTTTGTCCATTTCGACTTCAGGAACATAGCCGGATATCCAGACAAAGTCATCATCGCTCTGCGCCGTAGCGCTTGCGGATGAATAGTTGACCTCGTTCTGCATTTTTACCAGCTGCTTCTTGAAACTGGCATCGTACTTTGACGCGTCTTTGAGTACCCCGTCGCACTCCGCGATACCGTCGCGGGCCTTTTCAATGCTCTCCTTGAGCTCGCTCATGCTCTTTTCAGGAGGCATGAACTCGGTCCCCGGTATCTCAGGAGGCAGCGTGCCCATCACAGCGACCGCGTCCTGCTTGTCGATAGGAGCAAGGCGAATAAGTTTGACATCCCCGTCTTCCAAAGCGGCCTGCAGTTCTTTGCTTCCCATTCTGTAGAAGTGGAAGTCGTAGCCGTCCTCTCTGAGTTTTCTGAGTTCATCAGGTGAGAAGTCTCCCCACGCCGAGATCCTGTCGATCTCCGTATTCGCCGCGCTTATCTCCTGTCCAAGGAGGCTCTTGCGTTCCATCGCGTCGAGCGCGCCCGAATACATCTTTTGGAATTCATCGTCAGCGAGTATCTCCTTTGCTGCCTCCTGTTTCGGATCGGCATAGTCCTTGAGGGCCATCTCCATCCTTGACATTGTCTGGAAGCGCTCGGATACCTCGCGGTCCGCACTTTGTTTTTCAGCGAGATGCACCACGCCCATTTCTCTTAGGGCTTTAAGCATCTCTTCTTTAGCAGAGGCAGTTGTGACGATGTGTACCATTTTCATTTTTTCTACCATCGCTATACCTCCACTAGTTTTTTCTTCGAGATCTTACCCCTGACTACGGCGGCGGTCTGCTGGTCTCCCAGATATACCTGGATCACGCGGATATTCTCCTTTGCTTCAGGTATCTTGACCTTTTCAAAGAGGTTAACTCTTTGCGATGTGGTCCGGAGTTCTTTCTCCAGAAGCTGTACCTGCTTCCGGAGAGTCGAGACTATTGCGTCGAGTCTGGCGATCTCACGAAGCTTGAAGACGGCAGTGTCTACCCACAGCGGATAGTCGTCCACGTTATAGTTGATGTCCTTGAACGTGAGCTCTTCGAATGAAGGGATCTTTACACCTGCTATATTGTCCTCTGTTACGATTACTTTGTCAGGCTGCACCAGTTTATCCAGTTTCAGTTCTTCATCGAAGATCTCGTTCTCTGCGAATACAGCTACCCAGTCGTCCAAGTCACCAATCATCTGAACGCGTTCAGCTTCCCTCTGCTCGAGTTCCTGGCGTATCTTCATGATGACTGACTGCAGCTGCTGCTTTTTCAGCTGCAGAGTCGGAAGATAGCGCTGGAACTGCTTGAGGTTGTCCTTCTGCTTCTTCAGCTCGTTCTTGGTAAGTTTGATAGCCATGACACGCTCCTTTTTATGCTAATTCAACGCGTCCTTCTTAGGCCATCTCTCCTCGATCAGACTTGTCTTCATTCCTGTTTCAACAGGATCGAAGCATTCTGCGAGGATATCCCAGCCAAGGTCAAGAGCGTCCTCCAGCGGGATGTTCACTGAAAGATCCATCATCTTGCTCTCGAACATCTCGCCGTACTTCAGGAGCTTGTCATCCCACTCAGTCATCATGAATCCCATGGATTTCTTTTCAAGGGACTCCTTGTACTGAGCGTAGAGTCTGATCATACCATCCATCAGGGCTCTGTGGTCGTTCCTGGTCTTGCCGTTTACGTTCTGTTTCAGACGTGACAGCGATCCGAAAGGTTCGATACGTCCGCCCTTGAGATAGTACTGACCCTCTGTGATGTATCCTGTGTTGTCCGGTACCGGGTGAGTTACGTCATCACCAGGCATCGTCGTTACGCCGAGGATGGTGATGGAACCCGCGCCCTCGATATCCACTGCCTTTTCATAACGCGAAGCGAGGCAGCTATATAGGTCGCCCGGATAACCACGGTTGGACGGTACCTGCTCCATCGTGATCGCCATTTCCTTCTGCGCGTCAGCGAAGTTGGTCATGTCGGTTAGGAGTACCAGTACTCTCTTTCCTTCAAGAGCAAACTGCTCGGCTACAGCCAGCGACATGTCAGGGACCAGTGTACACTCTACGATAGGGTCAGCCGCTGTATGGATGAACATTACCGTGTGGCTCATCGCGCCGCCTTTTTCAAGCGTGTCACGGAACTCCATGTAGTCATCGTACTTGAGTCCCATTCCGCCGAGTATGATGATGTCTACTTCGGCCTGCATCGCGATCCTGGACAGCAGCTGGTTGTACGGTTCTCCGGAGATGGAGAAGATAGGGAGCTTCTGGCTCTCTACCAGCGTGTTGAATACGTCGATCATCGGAATACCCGTACGTACCATCTTCTTAGGAAGGATACGCTTGGCCGGGTTGAATGACGGTCCGCCGATCGGGATCATGTTGTCTGTAAGAGCAGGCCCGTTATCTCTAGGTACGCCCGCTCCGTCGAAGATACGTCCAAGCAGGTGATCGGAGAACGATACCATCATAGGTCTGCCGAGGAAGCGTACAGGGTCAGTAGTGCTGACGCCCTGAGCTCCCGCGAATACCTGGAGCGAGACAAGGTCTTTGTCCAGTTTGATTACGTTCGCGTAACTGTCGCCTACGAGAGCCAGGTCTCCGTTCTTGACGCCCGGCGCGCGTACGGTGACTACGTTACCTACTATCGATTCTATTTTTGTATATACTTTTTGCATATTCTTCGACCTCCTACTCTACGACTCTTGCCATGTAAAAGTCTGAGATCTTTTTCTCCTGCGCTTCGAACTCCGGAGTCTCGAATTCCGTACCATGCCAGTCAAGGAATTCCTGTCTGAGCTGGTTGAAGAACGCTCGGATCTCTCTCTTGTCTGTGATATCGTACTTTCTTGTCAACGCATCATAGAGCCTGTTGAATTCCCTGCGCTGTCTCTCAGGTACGCAGGCCTCGTCGATCGGGTCGAAGGAGTTCTGCTGCAGATATACCGCGTCAAGAAGTTCTCCCTTCTGATAGATGGTGTAGTCTTCGGATGAGGTTCCTTCCTCGCCGACTACCTTCATCATCTGGTTGACTTCCGTGCTCCTGATGAGGATCCCGCGTGCCTTGTTCACAAGATCCATGTCGACAACGCCCTTATACTTGGACCATGAATCCACCGGATGGATGGCCGGGTACTTACGCGCATCGGAGCGCTCTCTTGCAAGTCCGTGGAATGCTCCTACTACCTTCAGTGTCGCCTGTGTTACCGGCTCTTCGAAGTTACCACCGGCCGGTGATACCGTACCACCGATGGTGATCGATCCGATCTCTCCGTTATCGAGACGGACCTTACCGGCTCTCTCGTAGAAGTTCGCGATCGTCGATTCCAGGTAAGCCGGGAAAGCTTCCTCGCCCGGGATCTCCTCCAGACGTCCTGACATCTCACGCATCGCCTGCGCCCAGCGGCTCGTGGAGTCAGCCAGAAGCAGTACGTCGAGTCCCATCTGTCTGTAATACTCAGCCAGTGTTACCGCAGTGTAGCAGGACGCTTCACGGGCAGCTACCGGCATGGACGATGTGTTGCAGATGATGATGGTTCTTTCCATCAGCGAGCGGCCTGTCTTAGGGTCGATCAGTTCAGGGAACTCTTTCAGTACTTCTACTACTTCGCCGGCACGCTCTCCGCAGGCAGCTACGATTACGACAT
Organism: Anaerovoracaceae bacterium; assembly: GCA_045116695.1. Taxonomy (GTDB): domain Bacteria; phylum Bacillota; class Clostridia; order Peptostreptococcales; family Anaerovoracaceae; genus Crickella. Next base: position 4,651 of record JBGUME010000269.1, read on the forward strand.
CTGCCTCAGAGTTCTTGGCCTGCATGTGCTGAAGTACTGTCTTGCCCGCTCCGAAAGGTCCCGGTGTGCAGAACGTTCCGCCCTTCGCTACCGGAAGGAAGGAGTCGATGCAGCGGATCTTTGTTACTAGCGGTTCATTCGGGCGCAGCTTTTCGGAATAGCATTTGACAGCCTGCTTTACCGGCTGTGTGAATACCATTGAAAGGTCTCTCTCTTCGCCCTTGGCATTGACTATCGTCGCGACGGTAGAACGTACATTGTACGAACCCGGCCCGACTATGGATTTCACGGTCCAGTCACTGCCTCTAAGCGTGAACGGTACCATGATGTGGTGTGTGAACAGTCCCTCGGGAACGGTTCCGAGAGTGGCGCCGGCTTTGACTTTGTCACCGACTTTGGCTACAGGAGTAAACTCCCAGTCGCGATCAGGGATCGCGTCAAGATAAACTCCTCTGTCCAGGAAGAAACCGCACTGCTCAGCCAGTTTTGGCAGCGGGTTCTGCAGACCGTCGAATACCTGTGTCAGCAGGCCCGGACCCAGATCTACGCTCATGAGCTCGCCGGTGAACTCTACTTCGTCACCGACCTTGATGCCGTTCGTCATTTCGTAGATCTGCATGCTTACTTCCCCGTTGTTGATACGGATAACCTCTCCTTTGAGGCGTTTGTCATCAACGAGGATGTAACCGACTTCATTCTTGCGAACGGAGCCATCGAAATCGACTTTTATCAGGTTTCCGTTGACTCCGGCTACATATCCTGTTTCTGTTTTCATATAACACTCCTGTTACAAACTGTATACGCGCTGCTGTATCCCGTCGAACAGTGACTGGAATTCAGCCTTGCCCTTCGTCTGTTCGAAGCAATTCAGCCTCTCAAGCAGTTTCAATTTGATCGCATAGCCGAAAAGCACATAATCGTCAAACATATGCAGTCCGACGAGTGAATCGAGGTTCTCGAATTCGTACTCCAGCAGAACTTTTTCTGCTTCAAGCGGGTTCTTGGCCGAAAGCGCGGCCGCCGCCGCCTGTGCTATGAGACCGTCCTTATCGTAAGCGGATGAATAGCTTTTGCCCAGGTTCATGCTCCTCTGATAATTCAGCTCTTTCATGAGCATTCCGTAGAAGCGCGACCACTCATCTACGAGAGGTCCCTCTGTGGAATCGAGGGTGAGATCCTTCAGCATCTGATACTTTTCTTCGCTTACATTAGACTGGCAGCAGGACAGAAATTCGTCATAAGTAAGTGGCATATCTCCGTCCGCTCTGAGTTCAGGCAGGCTTGCTATCAGATAATAATACGAAGCCATACTGTACCTCCTTTACTGGAAGTCCAGATCTCTGAAGTATGGCATCAGCATCTCCATGATTCCGTCATCTGAACAGTCAAAATAGCCGGATCCGTCCTTGGCTGCAAGGCGGAATCCCTGCTGTACTTCCTTAGTCGGTCTGATCTCCAGTCCGTTCTTGATCTCCTGAGCGAGCTCCTTCTTGAGAGCATCTCCGACCTCGGACACTTCGGCTGCGTAATCCGCAACATTTTCGCCGGCGATCGCCGCGCGGATCAGTTTGCCAAGCCCTTCGCCCGAGAGTTCCTTGCCGATATCGGCCGCGAGGATCTTCTCGAACTCACCCTGAATCTCAGTCTTGAAAGCCAGGACAGCGTCTCTCTTCGCCTGCTCGGCGCTGACGGCAGCACTTTCTCTGAGAATGTTGATTTCCTTCTCAGCAGTATCTTTGTATTGCTGCGCTTCAGACTTCGCGCTTGAAACGATCGAGTCTGCTTTCTTCTTTGCTTCTGCAATGATGGATTCCGCTTCGGCATTCGCCGCCTCTATCCCTTCTTTGCGGATAGAGGAGACCAGGTCTTGAATCTGTAGTTCCATAGGCACCTCCTGTATATGAGTCAATAACCTTGTATAACCGAAAACTGATTATAGTTGTTTATATTTTATCACACTTTCTATGTGTGCTTTTTCTGTTTAGCGAATTAAAAACGAAAAAACAAAGCAAAACAAAAAACGCCATGGCGTCTTTTGGTTTCGTGTACTTTTTCAGTTGGGAATCTGAGCTTGTTTTTCTGTTAATTCCAGAGGAAAAGCCCGGCGGAAATCACATAAAACACCACCATCGAGGCTGCCAGAATGAGCGCCATTATCTTGGCGCCCGTGTTGAGCTTTTTGCGGCGCTCTTCATAATCCTGCATCGTCTTCTCTTCAGCTGCTTTTTTCGAAATATTGCTCTTGCTGTATTTGTTTGCCATCTCTTTCTCCTTATTTGTGATATGTCTCTCCGGCGTTGATCTTGAACGCGCGGTATATCTGCTCCAGAAGCACTATCCGCGCCAGCTGGTGCGGCAAAGTGATAGGTCCGAAGCTCATCCTGAGATCCGCGCGGGACTTGACTTCCGCGCTGAGACCCAGGCTGCCTCCTATTATGAAGTCGACGGTCGACGCTGTGAACGAGATATCGGCTATCTTCTTCGCGAGAGCCTCCGATGACAGCTCCCGTCCGCCTATATCGAGCGCGATGACATGGTCGCCGGCGTTCACTTTCTCGAGTATCGCCCTGCCTTCCTTTTCTATCACGTTCTCCTCGTCAGCGCGCGAAGCGTGAGCCGGCAGCTTCTCTTCTTTTATCTCGGTCACCGACACGCTGCAGTACGCGCCGAGCCTCTTCATGTACTCAGCTGACGCCGCTTCCCAGTATTTCTCTTTGAACTTTCCTACGCAGATTATCCTGATATTGAGCATCGTTTTTATTCCTCCCGCAGGACAGGCATGCTTGTAAGGCCTTCTCTGGCGGCTACCTCCAGAAGATAGTCCGTGCCTCTATGGAAACCCGCCGCCACAAGAGCATCCTCTATGGTCTGCCTTGCGAAGAGCGGCATGTTGTTATGGAAGCTGAGGTGAGCCAGCATTATGCGAAGCGGGCTGTCTGACTCTCTTTCCGCAAGTATGCGGGTCAGCAGCTCCGCGGCATAGTCATTCGACAGGTGCCCGAGGTCGCTCTTTATCCTGACCTTCAGCGGGTAAGGATATTCGCCAAAGAGCAGCATGTCCACGTCATGATTGGACTCAAAGACCAGCATGTCTGCATCGCGTATTGCCTCATAGATCTCATCCGTGATTATCCCCGTGTCGGTCACTACCGCCAGTTTCTCTCCGCCCGATTCAACGGCAAAGCCAAGAGGCTCGGCGGCATCGTGGCTCAGCGGGAAAGTGCTGATAGTGAGCCCTTCGATCTCTATTATTTCTCCCTCGCCCACAGGACATATCCTGCTTTCCTCCACGTGAGAGAACGCCGGGGTATTAAGTATGGTGCCACGGCTTGCAAAAACTGTCGCATTGCTGCACTTGCGGGCCACCGCTCTGATACTCTTCACGTGGTCTGCGTGTTCATGGGTAATGAGTACGGCATCCACATCTTCAGGCTTCACGCCTAGTTCTGCAAGCGCTTCATTTATGCTTCTGGCGGTCAGTCCCACGTCGAGTATGAGGACGTGTCCGTCCGCCTTTATGATATATGCATTTCCGGAACTGCTGCTGCCGACCGAAATGATCTCCAAAGTTATATCCTTTCTGGTTACTATTTCTTAGGTTTTGGTTTCATGGCGCGTGCGCTGTTCTTCACGTAGCCGCGGTCGCGCCTACACACCGCCTTGTAGCTGCAATAATTGCAGACGAGCTTGTTGTCATTTTTGAGAGGACGAATGCCTATCTTTCCGCTCAGAATGCCCGAAGCTGTCTCTTCTATGCGGGTCATCACATCGCCACGCGCCTCCTCAAAGTCTTCGCGGGTGATTTTGTTTTTAGCCGACGCGAGCACCTTCTCAGGCATTGCGCTGAGCACGCCTTCCTCATCTATGAACAGCCCCTTGAGCGTGAACTCATCCTCCGCCTGCCTGTTCTCAAGGACACCTGTCTTGGCAGCGTCCTTGTCGTTGGCCGATTCGATTGGATCCTTGATGTTGAAGTAGAACATGCCTGCCGGCGACATTCCGCCTGAAGACGCGGAGATCATATAGATCATCAGCTGCATCTTGTATCCCTGGCGCACTTTCCACAGGTCGAGCTTGTCAGAGCCCGTCTTGTAATCGATTATCCTGACACGGTCCTCGCCGCCTACATCCATGAAGTCCGCGCGGTCTATCTTGCCCTCTACCAGGACTTCATCATCGCCTATCTTTAGCCTTATTGGCTCAAACTTCCCGTTTCTTCCGAAGCCTTCTTCGAATACTGCATCCTTTACGCTTGCAGCCGCGAGCTGTG
>JBGUME010000270.1:0-5477 GCA_045116695.1 Anaerovoracaceae bacterium
TGATGACAAGCAGCTGCACTTTATTGTGACAGGCCTTGCGGGCATGCTGCTGCTGCTTGTGCTCTATCCTATCTTCAAGTGGCTCGCGAAGAAGGACCACACGATGGTGATCACATGGCTCTACGTGTTCACTGTGGTGCTGGTGATCTCGTTCGCGATCGAGATAGGCCAGTGGTGGACGGGGACCGGCTACATGGAAAGCAGCGACATCGCTTACGGCGTGGCGGGCTTCCTGGTCATGTTCCTCATCTATGCGGTGCTTAGAGGTCTTTACCACGGCATACGCAGGATGGTGCACAAGGACAAGAGGCCTACCAGGGTCTATTCCCGGGACGAGCTGAATCTTCCGGAATAATTAGTCATATCTCAGCCGTGCAAAATGATATATAATTACTTAGATAATTATTCGCGGCAGCGGAGGTATTGGAATGGCAGATAAAGCAAGAGTAGCCGTCATGGTGAGCAGTGAGGGCACCAATCTTCAGGCGCTCATTGACGCTCAGAAATCCGGACTCCTTGAAAAGGGCGAAATAGTACTCGTGATCTCAAACAGAGAGGACGCGTACGCGCTTGAGCGTGCCCGCAAAGAGGGTATAGAGACCTGCGTCATAAACGCAAAGGCAAATGGCCGCGAGGCATTCGAAGAGGAATGCAAGAAGATCATCGATGCGAGGAACATCGATCTCATAGTGCTTGCGGGATTCCTCATGATACTCAGCAAGGACTTCGTAAATTACTACGATCATAAGATAATCAATATACATCCCGCTCTTATCCCTTCGTTCTGCGGAGACGGATTCTACGGGCTCAAACCTCATATCGCGGCGCTGGAGCGCGGCGTAAAGGTGACCGGAGCCACGGTGCATTTCGTCAACGAGATAGCCGACGGCGGCGAGATCATCGCCCAGAAGGCGGTCAGCGTAGAGGAGGGCGACACGCCTGAGACACTGCAGAGGCGCGTCATGGAGCAGGCCGAGTGGCTCATACTCCCAGTCGCGGTAGCAAAGCTCTGCCGCAAGATCGTCAAGGAACGGAGCTGATACCCGTGCCGACCCGCGATGACGCCAGACCCGTCATCGCATATTTTTGTTATGGAAGGATACTGGAGATATAAAGGAGAAAAGCATGGTCTACAGGATCTACGCTGAGAATAAGGAAGGCTTCAGAAAAGAGGCGGCAGTGCTCCTGAAAGAGGCGAAGACCCTTCTGGGAGTCAGCAGGCTCGAAGACGTGAGGATAATCAGGCGCTTCGACATCGAAGGCATCGACGAGGATCTGTTTGAAGAGTGCCGCTGGAAGGTGTTTGCCGAGCCGCAGGTCGACGCGACATCGGTCACGTTGCCGGGGCTTATCGGCGCGCTTGTGGATGATGACGGATTCGTCTATGAAGAGGATGAAGCGTTCGAACCCCGCATGAAGGGCTTTGTCTTTGCGACGGAGACTCTGCCCGGCATTCCGGATCAAAAGGCGGATTCCGCGGAGAAGTGCATACAGATCATGACATGCGCGGAGAAACCTGTTGTCAGGTGCGCAAAGGTCTACATGCTCTGCGGCGAACTCATGCCTGCAGACAGGGACGCGATAATGAACTACGTGATCAATCCTGCAGAGGTGAGGCCGGCTTCCCTTGAGATGCCGGATACTCTCGCAGAAGAGGTGGGGGAGTCGGAGATACTGCATTCTTCCGGCGAAGAGGTCTCCGAGTTCGATACGGTCATAGACAGCGCTTCGTTTGAGGATCCGGTGCTGGAGAACGCGTACAAGGATTATCTTGCGGTCCGGAAGAGCTTTGGACGGAACACGCCTGTGACTCTGAATGACATAGCGGGGATCGCGGTAAGATATATGAAGAGAGAGGGCTGGCTGGACAAGCTCGGCGAGGCCGGTGAGAACAGCATCAGTCCTGTAATGATAAATGTCGAAGTGGACGGCGAGAAGGAGCCGTGGCTGCTGTTCATAGGCAGCGGCATGGACAAAGGCCTCAGCGAGATAAGACCTGCTGACGGCGCGGCTGCATGTCTGGAGGGATGCGTGAAGGAACCCCTCACCGAGAGGGCGTATCCGTATGCGCTTATGAGACTGAGCGGCATGGCCTATCCGCTGCAGCACGCGGCTGACACTCTGCAGGGAAAGCTTCCTCAGAGAAAGCTCGCTGTAGGCGCGGCGGAGGGAAGCTCCAGGGCCGCCAACATGACAGGCCTTGCCACCGGCCTGGCGGATGAGATATATCATCCGAAATTCGCGGCAAAGAGGATGGAGGCCTGGGCCGTACTGGCGGCCGCTCCGTCCGTGAACATAAGAAAAGAGACCGTTGAGCCGGGCGACGCGGTAATGGTGCTTCTCGGCAAGGGCGCGGCCGATCATCATAAGATGCAGAGATTGCTGAATGACGGCGTCGCGGCCCGCATGATCAAAAGGTGCAGCGACGCGGAAGCTTACGGATACGAAGGCCTGGCATGTGTGATACCTGCCGGCAACGAGAAACTGTTCAAGCTGATCGCGTCCGGCGAGGACCTGCAGTGCGTGAAGGCAGCGGACATAGAGGCGCCGGCCGAAACAGAGCAGGAGAGCGGGACCACTGAGAACGCGGGGCCTGCTGTGAGACGCATAGACATAATGACAAGCGCGCCGGGCTACTGGAAGGGCACGAGCCTGTACGCGAGTGACAGGAACTTCGTGAACAGCATGCGCAGTCTGGCGGCAGACCTCAATGTCTGCTCAAAGAGAGGCCTTACCGAGCGCTACGATTCTACCGCAGGCTCCGGAGCTGTGCTGATGCCTTTCGGAGGCATGAACCAGCTGACTCCGGCCCAGACGATGGTACAGAAGATACCGGCTGCCGGAGAGACTGACGACTGTTCTGTGATGGCATGGGGCTACAATCCGTTGATCGCGGATGTGTCGCCGTATCACGGGGCGTATCTGGCGATAGTCGAGTCAGTAGCCAAGCTGATAGCGAGCGGCGCCGCGTTCAAAGACGTATATCTGTCGCTCAGGAGCAGGTTCGGAGCTCCGGGAGATGACGGGGCAAGATGGGGCAGGCCTCTGGCGGCCATGCTGGGAATGTTCAAGGCCCAGATGGATCTTGGGGTAGGCGCGACAGGGATCAAGGGATCGATGGACGGCTCATACGGAGAGCTCGATGCGCCGCCTGCTCTGATCTCATACGCGGTCACGATGGCAAAGACAGGAGACATCGCGACTCCTGAGTTCAAGAAAGCCGGACACAGGGTAGTGCTTCTGAGGCCATTCGCGGAAAGCGACGACAGCAGATCCGGAAGAGGACTTCCAAATATAGAATCGCTTCTGAAGGTCTGGGAGAGGGCATCCGATCTTCTCGCATCAGGCAATGCCGTGGCGGCGTACACTCCGGGGATCGGGGGAGTCGCCGAGGCGATCATGAAGATGTGCTACGGCAACGGCATAGGCTTCAGTTTCGAGGCCGCGGATCCTGAGACCATCTTCGGATACTCTTACGGCAGCATCATCCTTGAGATAGATGAAGAGGTGGAGATCACGGGACGCCAGTTCGATTCGGAACTGCTGGGCCGCACCATAAAGGAAAGATCGATCACCTACGGAGAAGGAAGAGTGAGCCTGGCCGAGCTGCTGACCCTGTATGAGGGCAGGATGGAAGGCGTATATCCTGCGGTAGTGGGCAGCAAGGGCGGCGCTGTAAGCAATGTTGAATACAAGGCGCGCAGCTGGCATACGCCTATATATAAGCGCGCGGAACCTAAGGTGCTGATCCCTGTGTTCCCGGGCACCAACTGCGAGGCCGATACGGCGCGCGCGGTGCGCGAGGCAGGGGCAACTCCTGAGATAATGATAATCAAAGATCAGAGCGCGGATGATATAAAGCGCTCGCTGGAGGCTTTCGCTTCCGCGATGAGAGGGACGCAGGCGCTGCTGATCCCGGGAGGAAACTCGGGACACGGTGAACCTGACGGTTCGGCCAAGCTCATCACAGCGTTCTTCAGGAACCCTGAGGTGAGCGAGGTGACCATGGATCTTCTGGAGAAGAAAGACGGGCTTATCTGTGGCATCTGCGACGGGTTCCAGGCTCTGATCAAACTCGGGCTGCTGCCTGAGGGAAAGATCATGGACGTGGACGCGGATCATCCGACGCTTACGCTGAATTCCATCGGACGCCACCAGTCCAGAATAGCGAGGGTGAGGATCGCATCCAACAAGTCGCCTTGGCTCAGATACAACAAGGTAGGCGACATCTACTCAGTGCCTGTATCACATACGGAGGGCAGGTTCACTGCGCCGGATGAGGTGATAAGACATCTGGCGGCGGTAGGACAGATAGCGACTCAGTACGTGGACAACAAAGATAACGCGACGGCGGACATACGCTTCAACCCGGCCGGCTCGATGATGGCCGTTGAAGGAATATGCTCGCCTGACGGAAGGGTATTCGGCAGGATGGGACACGCAGAGAGAACAGGCAGCGGGCTGTATAAGAACGTACCGGGCAACTATCTCTTCGGGATGTTCGAAAATGCCGTCAAGTATTTCAAATAGGGGAGAAATATGTTTAAGAAAACTAGTATCACAAACCGCATAATCTGGATCATACTGGCGTTCTTTGGCTGGTACATACTGCTTGCCGATATGCTGGTGCTTTTGTTCGAAAAGTTTCTTCACAGCGTATTCAGCCATCCATCCAACGCGCTGGTATTCGTGAATACATACTACGCGCCGATCTTTGCGTCCTGCGTGTTCTTTGTGCTTATGTGCCTGATAATCAAAAAGAACCGCTTCATGCTTGAGATCATAAAGCCGACACGTGAGAAACGCAGCATGAGCAAGCTTGGAACGGGCATATTGCTGGGCTTTCTGATGAACTTTTTCTGCATAGTCTGCGCGTTGCTGCACGGAGACATCAAGCTGTACTTCGATTTCTCCGCTGTGCAGATACCGGTGATGATATGGGCATTCATAGGAGTGTTCTTCCAGAGCACATCGGAGGAGCTCTGGTGCAGATGCTTCATGTATGAGAGGATCAACGTGCACTATCCGCTCTGGGTGGCGATAGTGGTGAACGGTGTGGTATTCGGAGCGCTCCACAGCTTCAATGACGGCATCACATGGCTGGCGATGGCAGACCTCATCATCTGCGGTCTGTCGTTCTCGCTGCTGCGCTGGTATTCAGGCAGCATCTGGACATGCTTCGGCATTCATACCATGTGGAACTTCACGCAGAACTTCATCTTCGGTCTGCCTAACAGCGGACTGATATCAGAAGCGTCCATATTCCACATGGACGCCATGAACGCTGTCAGCAACTGGTGCTACAGCTATGAGTTCGGTGTCGAAGGTGCTGTCCCGGCTCTGCTGATGGATCTGCTGCTGGGCGTGCTGATAGTCGTATTTGCGGCAAGGCAGGGACGTCTTGGCGAGCTGCTTGAGAGCAGGGAGTCGAAGGGCGAACTGGCCATGATAGGACAGAAGCCTGTGGAAACGGTCGA
>JBGUME010000271.1:0-2403 GCA_045116695.1 Anaerovoracaceae bacterium
ACTGATGTGGTCAAAACTAAAACCTGCATCCCGGATGGCACATATTTTATGGATAGAAATATAAAAAGATGGGGCAAAAGGGCCAAAGGGACGTTGAGAGTGGAAGGTGGCAAACTAATTCTTCTAAAAGGAAGTGTTTGTTGTCCTATAATTCAAAACCCAGAGGATACTGCTCTCTTAGGTACAACAAATAAAAGAGCAGAGGTTTCTATTGAAAATGACATACTTCAAGAGGATGTGGAATTCAATTCAGTAAGTATGGCAGCACAGTTTATAACATACGCAACTGAAAACGGGTGGATGGTTTGGAAAACTAAAGATGGCCAACCAATTGATATTTTCAGAAAATAAACTGATTGTATTTGAGGACGCTGGAGATATATAGATAGCTCGTAGGATCATAACAGACATAATATGGAAAGAATAGTAGATACTGCAAACATAAGGGATACTGAAAACTGCAAAGACTTCGTCGTATTCGATACAGAAACGACCGGGCTGTATCCATGGAGCGATAAAATCATCGAGATAGGCGCAGTCAGATTCAGAGACGGAGAGCCGGTCGAGAGATTCGATATGATGGTGAACCCGCGGATCCATATCCCGCAGACCATCACGGACATAACACACATCACTGATGACATGGTCGCTGATGCACCGGCTATCGGAGATGCTTTGCCTGCATTCGAAGAGTTCGTAGGTGATGATACGCTTGTAGGCCACAATATAGACTTTGACCTTAGGTTCATCAAGGCGTCAGGTAGCAGATTGCCGGATAATGATCGAATATATATAGATACAGCAGAACTGTCACGGCAGTTGGTCAAAGGTCCGGACAAAGTATATGACGAAGCAGCCGGCAGATGGGTAAACAACTATGATTCGCAGTATGAGGTCAAGGGCCATAACCTCGGGCTCATGCTCGAATTCTACGGGATAGAGTACGGAGCGTTGCACAGGGCAGATGAGGATGCGCTCGCGACCGGCAGGCTACTTATGGCGCTTACTGGCGATAAAGAGCGACTGAAGAAAGCAAAGAGGAACTCACGTATGGCAAAGGACTTTGATTTCGAGATAGTAGAGCACATCGGTGTTCTTGCAGAAAAGACCAAGGGCTGGAAGAGGGAAATCAATCTGATCTCCTGGAGCGGTGCCGAGCCAAAGATCGACATAAGGGACTGGTCACCTGATCACAGCAAAATGGGTAAGGGGATCACCCTTACATCAGACGAGATAGAGAAACTGAAAGAACTGCTCTGACGGGAGGCAGCATCATGGCTGAAAAGAAAACTGTATTGGCAGAGAAGGAACATGTGGAGCCTAATACCATGAAGCGCCGCATGGTGCTTCTGTGGAAACTGCTCTATGATCAGACGGATGAGGATCATCCGGTCACGACTTATGATATCGTGGACTACATGGCAGAGCACGGCATCAAGGTAAGCCGCAAGACTATCAAGCCAGATGTGGATCTTATGATCGAGTGCGGCTTCGATATAGTTACAACGCCTGGAAAGCCAAATAAATACTTCTGGGGCACCAGAGATCTGCAGTTGCCGGAGATCAAACTGCTGATAGATGCAGTATCTTCATCGCGCTTCCTGACAAAGAAGAAAAGCGATGAACTCAAGCACAAACTCACAGGACTTGCGAGCATCCATCAGAGAGATCAGCTGTCCAGACACATCTACACTACCAATGTGGTGAAGCAGCGTAATGAGTCGATCTACTACACAGTAGACAGGATCAATGACGCGATAGAAAAGAAGCGCAAGATCAGCTTCCAAATCATAGAGTTCGACGGGAAGCGCAGAAAAACGCACCGCGGTGATGGTGAGACATATGTCGTCAGCCCTTATGCCATGTACTGGAATGACGATTTCTACTATGTGGTCGGATGGTGTGATAAACATCAGGACGTCTCGGCTTTCAGAGCAGACCGTATGGACCACCTGGATATCCTTGATGAAAAAGCTGTAAGGAGGCCGAAAGGCTTCAGGGTATCTGATTACTCGCATAAGGTGTTCGAGATGTTCAACGGTGAGGAGGTCACAGTCAGGCTCCAGTGCAAAGATCACCTGATGAAATATGTCATTGATCGCTTCGGGGACAAGTTCAAGTTTGAACCGGGTGAAGACGGCACCTTCACATGCGATGTAGATGTATGCCTCAGTCCTACATTCTATGGATGGGTATTCGGCTTTGGCGGAGATATCCGGATACTTTCACCAGATGACGCAGTTAAAAAAATGCTGGAAATGTCCCAGCAGATGATTACCGCCGAAAGCGAAGTCAAATAAATGGAGTGAGAACTCCCCGAAAATACACAGCATTCTGAGCGAATCGTCCCGAAAATCGGCGCTTCGCTTTTTGCTTGCAAAAAATACTTGAACATATGTTCGC
>JBGUME010000272.1:0-5364 GCA_045116695.1 Anaerovoracaceae bacterium
AATCGTCATCGCCTTCCTGAACGTCCTTGTTAGGAACGTTAGGAATACCGAGCAGCACGTTTCTGAGTTCTTCCTCGACCGCAGCGACCTCGCCGTCGAGTTCCTTGATGCGGTTGGAGAGTTCTTTCATCTCCCTGAAGAGTCCGGATACGTCCTTGCCCTCTTTCTTGAGCTTAGGCACTTCTCTTGAAGTCACGTTCTGCTTGTTCTTCAGCGCCTCGACTTCAGCAAGTATCTGGCGTCTTTTGACATCAAGTTCCTTAACGCGGTCGATACCGAAATCACCTTTTCTGCGTCTTTCGACTCCGGCTTTTACTCCATCAAAATCTTCTCTGATCCTTTTGATATCTAACATAGTACTACCTTTTGAAATATAACTTACAGTATGTTGCGTCTGTATCTGCCGTAGACCTCGCGGAGCTCCTCGAGCTTCTCCTCGATCTCGAGCTCGAGCCTGCTGAGGCCGGCGTAATCACTTTCATCAATGGCCTTCCTCGCCTGCATCAGCAGGGAGTCTCTGCCGTTCTCTTCGCGCCCGATCAGAGACTTGAGCTCCGCGCTCTTCAGCCAGTTGGACGCGTCATATTCATTTTTATCGTCCTCATGGATCTTCACGCAGCTTCTAAGGAAGTCCATGGTGTTCTGTATATATCTGTCATGATACTCCATCCACCACTTGAGTATCATCTGCTCACGGTAAGAGCGGAGCGTGCTCACGGCTGCCTCGTCACCAAACGTGATCAGGTCTACGGTCTTTCTGTCGAAAACACCGTCGCCCCAGGACATGAAACCCTCCCAAACATTCGAAGGAGCCCTGCCGAACAGCTTCTCTCTTTCCTCAGCCGTAAACTCAGTAAAGAGGTTGCGCTCAGCCCTGTACTCGCGGTCCTTTTCGAGGTAGAAATCCTCTTCCCCGTACTTCTTGCTGATGGATGCCTCCAGCTCACGCGGCGTCTTGCCGGCAGCCAGCACGGCTTTGATTCCATCCAGCATCGTCAGATAGCCCGCGCCTATAATGAGGTACGTGTTCGTATGCGGGTTAGGCGACCTGAGTTCGAATCTTGTAGCCAGCGGATTCAGCCGGTCTCTGACCAGACCGACAAGAACGGTCCTGTTACGAGAAGGTGTTTTGTGATCCATGCCCAGCGAAGTGACTATGCAGACAGGAGCTTCATAACCCGGCTTCAGTCTCTGATAAGCGTCATGCGTCGGCGCCACGATAGGATAAAGCAGCTCATAGTTTCTAAGCAGTCCCATCAGCGCACCGAAGCCTACAAGACTCATGAAATCATCGTCTCTGTCAGTAGGCTCAAAGAGGTTGACCGTTTTACCGTTTTTCAGCTTTGCAGCGATACCAAAGTGAGTGTGCTCGCCTGAGCCCGCGACTCCGTATATCGGCTTGGCCAGGAAGGTGACCTCAAGGCTGTTCATGCGGAACACATCTCTGATGATGTTCTTTACCTGGGCCTCGTTGTCGGCGGCCTGCATAGGACTCGCGTACTTCCAGTCCACTTCCAGCTGCTCCATGATGTGGTCGAAGTTGCCGGAGTTGCCCATCTTGGCCTTTACTCCGCCAACCTCTTTGTGACCCATCTCCACGCCGAAGCCGTAGTGGTCGAGTATCTCCAGAGTCTGCTCCAGAGCAGTAGCTACCGGACCCGTAACTCTCTGCCAGTACTGTTCCTTGAGCTCCTGAGCTATCGAAAGCTGGTCTCTGTCCGCTCTGTCGTCAGGCGTCTTGACCCAGAACTCCAGCTCTGTCGCGTTGGTCAGCAGTACGTCGTCGATTTCGGCTGCGCTGTCAACACCTCCGATGTGTTCAAACACATAAGGATGCTCAGCCAACTCTTTCATGATCTCTGACCTGACCTTCTCCGTGGAATTTTTCAGGTACACCCTGGCCCCGACCAGCGTGTCACCGTTATGGAGCAGGAAAGATGGGATCCTGAGTGTACCCACAGGCAGTCCGGTCTCATAGTCGATATTGTCGTAGTTGTACTCGACAAACCACTTGGCATCCATGTCCGGTACCAGGTCGACTCTCGCGTTGGAGAGGTCGGCGATAGTCGGGAGCGCTACGGATGAACCGTCGGTCTGGACGCCTCCCTTAAGCAGCTTCTCCATGTCTTCAATGAAGAGTGCAACAGGTATCTTCTCGTCGGTGTTGTGGCCTCCCATGTCTACGCCCGTGAAAGACACGAACTTGACTTCAGGGTGAGCCACGAGACGACTCCGGACGGTCTCTGAGTCGTGCTCGTCCGGAGTCAGTGTAAATAACATTCTGTTCAAATCAAATCTGATCATCTTTTTTTGTCCCTTTTTCTCCAGTCCCTTGGAAAAAACTTATGCTGCATCGTCCTCAGCCGCAGGCTCTTCTGCCGCAGGTTCTGCCGCCGGAGCTTCCTGTGAGCCGCTGCCGCTCTCGTTTGCGAGCTTGGTCAGATAGCCTTCCAGCTGCTTGATGTACTTGCCGTAACCTTCCCAGTCACCGTTCTTCTGGCACTCGATGGCCTTATCGTAAGCGTTCTGGGCCTTGCTGATGAGAGTCTTGACGTCTTCGCTCGTATCGCTGTCTCCGTTGTCAAGGCTGCCGATGTCATTTCCGGCGCTGTCGGCATTACCGCCAAACAGGCTCAGTAGGGCTTCACCCAGAGTAGGCTCATAGGCGATCTTATCCTGGTAAGCCACGATTACTCTCTTGACCTCCGGGATAGCCTGATTTGTAGCCTCAAGGTATACCGGCTCTACGTACAGCAGCGATGTGCCGATAGGTATTACGAAGAGGTCTCCTCTCTTATATGTCGATCCGGACTGTTTCCACAGCGAGAACTCCTTGGAGATCTCAGTGTTCTGGTCGATCTGTGCCTCTATCTGCATCGGGCCGTAGATGGTCTTGTTCTTAGGCATCGTGTACACGATCAGCTGACCGTAGTTGTTGCCGTCGTTACGTCCCATCATGATGGCCGTCATGTTCTGCTTCGACTTCGGAGTGAACGGCACCATGTTGATGAACTCGGCGCCCTCCTCAGTGTCAGGCAGGTTGAATACGTAGTAGCTCGGATCCATCTCGACATCGTCCACGCCGTATATCTGGTGAGCGATATCCCACAGGTCCTCCTTCTGATAGAAGACCTTGACCTCGTCCATGTGGTACTTGCAGTATACCTGCGCCTGGATCTTGAACATCGCGTTCGGGTATCTCAGGTGTGTCTTCATCTCATCAGAGATCTCGTCATACGATCTGAACAGCTTCGGATAGATCTTCTTGTATGTCTGAGCGATAGGGTCTGTCTCATCCACGATGTAGAATCTGGTGCTGCCGTCGTAAGCGTTTACGATGACCTTGATGGAGTTTCTGATGTAGTTGGTCGGACGGACAGCGTTAGGGTCACTGTTGTAAGGCTCGGAGTACGGATACTTGCTGCTTGTTGTGTAAGCATCCAGTACCCAGTAGAGCTTGCCGTCAACGATGGTCATGTACGGATCCTCTTCATACGCGAGGTAAGGCATGATCTTCTCGACTCTGCTCACAACATCTCTTACGAGCATGATCTTTGACTTGCTCGTGATGTTGGATGAAACGAGGATGTTGATGTTCCCTTCCCTGATGGCGAACAGTATCCTGTTGAAGAAGTTGAGCTTGATGCCGGTCTCTCCTTCGTACTCGGTGTACTTATTCTCGCTTCCGTCCGGATAGTCGAACTCGGCTTCCTTAGTGTTTACGATAATGTAATCCTTCGAAAGCTCACCAAAGTAGATCTCAGGCCTGTCGATCTTCAGCTCTTCAACGTTTGTCTCAGGAGGGATATTGCCCTCTACTACGTCAGGCTGACCGGATGATGTGACCTTGTCTACCTGCGATACCGCGACGCCGTATCCATGCGTGTACTTGAGGTGTTTGTTGATCCACGTATTGGAGATCTTTTCCTCATCTATCTCTCTTGCGGAAAGATATGTCTGCGTGATCGCGTCATTTATCGTATATCTGTCGATATCCACGTCGTTGAACCTGTAGTACTGACGTATGGACTGAGTCTGGTTGTAGAAGTCCTCTACAGGCAGGTAGTCGTTGATACGGATATTGCCGATAGTCTCATCCGCGTTGCTGATCACATCAGCGTTGAGAGAATCATCAGCAGCGAAGTTGGCGACTCTTACATCATCGATACCGTAAGCATGTCTTGTGTACTCGATATTGTTCTCAAGATACTTGGACTCTTTGTTGATCTCGTCCGGGCTTACTATGAGCGACTGCACAAGGCTGCCGGCTCCGACTCCCAGAGCATATACAAGGACCATGATCACAGGCAGCTTCAGGAGCTTTGTGATCTCGCCCTTCTTGATGTGGATCGCGAGTGTGACCGCTCCGACGACGCAGAGCAGCATGATCACGCGGTAGACCCACAGTGTGATGTTGACGTCAACGAATCCCGCGCCGTAAACGACACCGTTGTGAGCGTGAAGCAGTTCGAACTGTCTCAGGAAGAAATCGACCGCCAGCATCAGGTAAAAGATCACGCCCAGGATGATGAGCTTGCCGCTGGCTATGCTCATCAGATTCTCAACATTACTGTTGTTGATGTCTGTGGAGTGTCCTCTCTTCTTCTTGCGGTTAGGGTCGAACGCAGCCTGGACGGCCTTTCTGCACGCTCTTACCATCCTTCCGATCACTGAGTGGTCGATAGGCGTGCGGTAGATGACCTTAGGCTCCGCATCCTCTTCTTCCTCTTCAAATTCATCCGGTTCAGGCGGCAGGTCATCATCGTGATCGAAGATGTCAGGCGTCCTTACCGAAAGCAGGAACGAGTAGTATACGATGGTCACCACGACCAGACCGATGACCGAGACCAGTATGATCTCGTTGACCTTATCGAGCCAGTCAAGGTTGAAGATATAGAAACCGATATCCAGATTGAACAGCGGGTCCTTGAGGCCGAATTCCGTTGAGTACTTCGATTTCAGGAACGTCAGCCATGTACCTGTCGATGTGTAGAACGCGACTCCAAGACCGAATACTATCGAGAGTATCCACGAAGTGGAGTTGATCCTCCTCAGATTAGGGATCTCATGCGATTCGATCTTCTTGAAATAACCGTTCTTGAGCGTCCTCAGATAGAATCTGGCGAGCAGCGTCACCACTATGAATACCGGTACTCCGAGTTCAAGCTGCGTGATCAGCCTTTTCCAGAATACGCTTGTGTATCCAAGGTCCTTGAACCACATCCAGTCGGTGATGAAGCCGACCGTCAGGACAAGGAATGCCAGCACCACAGCGAAGATCATTATCGCTACGGACAGGCCTTTGTTGCCTCTTCTCCTCTTCCCCCGGAACTCTTTCTTTTCCCTTTGTTTCTTTTCTTTTTT
>JBGUME010000273.1:0-7207 GCA_045116695.1 Anaerovoracaceae bacterium
TCATAATACGTTACGTTTCCGAGGTTTAGATTGTAACTGCGTAACATATCCTTGGCACTATTAAGCGACTTTCCTGTCAGGTCGGGGACTATCACACTAGCGGTATCCGCAGTCTCAAACTTTACCGAAAACAAATAACAATATTCAGGTGCAGCGGTGGAAATAGCATTCACTGTTTCATCTATCGTTTTTGCCATGCCGGGAAAGTGATCTTCCTCTCTTGTACTCGCATATAGTGCGCCGAGAGGGATCTCCTCATTTGCTCTGATTTTGATCACATTGTATGACTGTCCGGCCAAAGAAACCACGTAATCAGTATTATTCTCAGGGTCTCTAAGGACTTCATCCAACCCTGTTTCTATCGATATTTTGCCGTTTTGAGATGAAAGTATCATGGCAATGCCATTGCCGGCCATTGTACTGGAAACAATCGCTATAGTACCTCTCCTTTTGTCATCACCCGTGAAGGACAGTTGTGGTCCTCCTCCGCTTCCGTTATCTACTCCATTTTTGAATTCACGGATTATTATAGATGCACTGTAATACTCTTCATCTACTTCAAAGCTGAACAGCAACGGACTTTCTGTTGTGACTGTTTCAGCGATCCTGCTTTCCTGTGTCGACTCATCAAGCACTTTTATATAGTTCTTCAATAAATATCCTTCCTTTTTTACTAACAGCCCAAGGATCGCTGCAAGAATGAGAGCGATAACAGCGATTGCAACTACGATCTTCTTGAGTCTCCCGTTTCTGTTGCTGCCCTCTGTTGCGACTCCGAGCAGATTCTTTTCCGACTTTTCTGCAACATCTGCTGGTTCGATATCCTCACCAGCAAAGAACTCATTCAAAGTAATGCCGAGAATATCACATAGTTCTGTGTACACTGAAACATCAGGCAAGCATACACCACGCTCCCACTTTGATACAGCTTTTCGGCTCCTGCCAAGCTTTTCAGCTAATTGTTCCTGCGTCAAACTATGAGCTTTCCGCTTATTGGCTATATATTGTCCTATCTTTATCTGATCCATCAGACTGCCCTCACTACTGGAATAATAGTATCTTTTAATGGAACAATACCGTTATTATCAGAAAACATACAGCCCTCAGAGGTAGCATTTCCCTTTTTTGAGTAATATGATGATTCTCAGTACCAGATATACTGCGGCTGTCAGGAGCAGTATCCCGGTAAAGTAGTAACTTGCGTTATATACCTCATCAAATCTTCCGAGCAGGCAGAGCGGGATGCTGATCGTAAAGGCTACTGGGAGAAGAACTGCATTCTGTATCTTTTCTGCGTAGTATTTTTTGCGGCAGGTCAGGTACAGTATGATCCCGGCAGCAGACAGAATTCCGCCTATTATCAGCCAGTAGTTATAGACCAATCTCGGCAGAGTCACAACGCCTCCGTTTTCCGTTGCTCCTTTCTCACCATAAATCAATACATCACCGCCATCAGCAGGGTAATAATACACCTCGTCTATCTCATTCTTATTACCTATTCTCACCAGGGTTTCACTGCTCTTCCCAGATAGCTGATCCCACCTCGTGCGATAACATCCTATAAAAGCCAATGATCTGCCGCTGTCCTGATCCATAAAACGGTCAATATCATAACCGCTGACATTTTTATCCAGCACGGCCACGATACTTCCGTCTGATAGTTTTTCTATAGTCAGCGCTTTACCCGGATCTTTTATGTATATAGGGCTCATCATGTGTATCGCTGCAATAATGATAATTATCAGTCCCAATACGAATCCCAGTATTGTACTCGTGATCTTCCTTTTTTCAATAAGGCTTCTGGTAAGCGACAGACCGTCTGAAGCTATATCGTTCAGCTCATCTCCGGATACCGGCTCATTGATCCTTTCCCCTTTGATGAGTTCGGCGATTGAGACATCCAGACATTCGGAAAGAGCTTCCAGATTGTCGATGTCCGGAAACCCTCTTCCCGTCTCCCAACGTGAGACAGCCTTATCAGAAACATGTATAGCATCTGCCAGTTGGACCTGTGTGAACTGCTTCTCCCTGCGAAGTTCTGCGATGAATTGTCCGGTTTTTTCAATATTCATAAACATTCACCTCCTGCAGAAACATTATCGCCATACTAAAACAAAATCATCCTATGTATCATAGAGTTATCATGCTTTATCTATTAATACTTTTCTCTATACTGTTCCATCACATCCACGAAAAGTTCTTTAGTAGTCGGCGGTGTGTATGTTATAGCGTTTGCCCCGGCCCTTATCGTCTCTCTAATGCTCTCCGGCGTATTCCCTCCGGATGCTATTATCGGTACATCCGGGTACTTCGCATCTATCATCCGGACTATGTCAGGCGTCCTCTCTCCTGCAGCGACGTTTATGATAGACGCACCATGGCGCAGTCTGTCACGTATGTCTGACTTCTCGCTGGTAACTGTGATCACGACCGGTATATCGATTGAAGTCGCTACCAGTTTAAGGTCGCGGTTGCTCGTCGGGGCATTCAGCACCACTCCAAACGCGCCTTGGCTCTCAGCGTCTTTTGCCAGTCTTACCGAGCGCAGACCCTTGGTTATACCTCCTCCTATACCGGTAAATACCGGTACTGCAGCGGCTCGTATTATCGCGTCGCTTATTGACTGCTGCGGAGTGAACGGATAAACAGCGAATACTGCATCTGCATCACAGTTCTTGATAATAGCCAGATCCGTTGTAAAAACCAGGCTTTTTATCCTGCGTCCGAAGATCAATATGCCACTGGCCTCACGTATCTCTTTGGGCATGATAAGAATGTTATGTCTGAGTCTGCTCTGTATGGATGGTATTATCTCCTCGTCTTTCAGCGCTCTGTTCAGTTCTCCTGCAAGTCGTGAGATTTCAGGATTCATATTCGTAGGACTCTTTATCACCTTCCTTATCTTTTCTCTGCCTGCCATATGTCTGTACCTCCTTTAAAGATATCAGGCTCTGACCTGAGTATATTTAGAGATAGTAACATATGAGCAGAAAAAGATTATGACCGGAAGATGAATAATAATTCACGGTGCCTTCAGAAATAAACAGCCAAAATAAAAACTATGGCTGCATCTGGATTGACATAACCATAGCCAAAAATGTGGTGAAGGTGACCGTAATCGGAACACCGTCAAAGCCTTGCAGTAAGAGTATTTCCGAAAGACTTTCTGACTCAGATGCGGACTCCAGTGTAGGCTGGAGCCGCATCTGGGTAGGTAGATGCTCCTATAGAATCACATAATAGTGACATATTATCTCTATTACTTCATCTACAACCTTACAAACAGAATAGGCATTAGTTCCTTCCTTGTTATAATAAAACCATTGGTTATATCCGCGAATTGCATTAATCCTATCTCCATGTCGAAAATACATTGACTGTACATCTCCATCTATAATTGGCGGAAATTCCAGTTTGTTTATCTCAATTACATTATCCCTTTTGATTATTGTTTTTATTCTTTCGATAACTTCCCTCGGCAAGGAAAATGATTTTCCTGCATATATAGCATTGTTTTCCGGAAGATCCTCTACTTGGATGTATCCGCCATATGAAATCCTTGATTCAATCCCATTTTCGTACTTAAAAATGGTGTGTTCAGAGATTGACCTCATGAATTCATCGTCATTATCTATACTTGCAGACATGCATTCGTCATATTCACAGAATTGGCTCATATTTTATTGCTCCTTAATGATCTTATCAATCAGTTCATCATATTTTCTGCCAAGCGGAAGCTCGTACTCCTCTCTGATGACCCTTCTCGTTGTTTCAGCCTTTTCTCTTGTCACCGGATTGAAGCCCTGCTTTGTCTCCTCCTCAAACCACATACCTATTCCGCGCTTCTGCCAAGATGGCAATGTATCGTAATTGATCCCGTGTTGGAAGAGAAGCTCATTCTTATACATTACAGACTTGTTCTTTAACTCGCGTGTTGCCAATCTTGCATCCATTCCGTCTTTTCTCAGGATCCAATAGCAGTGTGAATTGAGAGCATTCCTGTTAGCATCTTCCTGTCTCCACAGGAAGTAGTCGCAAACATGCTCAATATCCGGAAGTAGGATCATCCTGCAGTCGAACACAGCCGGGCGCCCGAGTTTAATAGAGAAGTTTGCGCTGGCTGTCCCTGCGAGAATGGAATCATATTTACGGACTTTTCTTCCGAAAGTCTCATCGTCCTTGTGGAACAGCAGAGAAATCTCATCACTTTCAGTGTATCCATAGATGACTCTGAACCCGCAGTCCATTAGTGACTTGGTCGTATCGACCATCATGTCTCTGAATCTGTTATCAAACGGAGCTTCAAACTTGCAGATATCCTTGGTCAATCGAGTAAAGCCTCTGCCATCCAGTCTTGCGACCATATAACAGTCTGGCATCAGAACCTGATCAAGCGACTGCTCAAATCTCCTCATGTTCCTGTCAAATTCATCGAACCTCATCTTCTTCCTCCCATTTTTCTATGACAAAATCGTTGCCTGAAAGACTTACAAAATACAACTCATCAAATCCTTCAGCATACTTCGGCAGCTCCAGTTTGTTTGATGTAGCAGCTATAGCATTGTCAGGCACTCTGTCCTTATCCGATCTTCTTTTATTTCTGCTGATGCAGTCAGCTACTCTGGATTGCATAAAGTATCCAACTATTCTGTAATCATTCTGTTTGAGAATAGGTATATACCTCTGCCTATCTTCTTTTTTCGGATTGGTATTGTCGATGACTATACACAGTTCCTTGGAGATACAGTCCTCCAGCAGAATTCTTTCTTTGTTCCTCGTATTCAGTTCATCCATACTTATATGGACAAAGCTGTCAGATAAGCGCTTATTACAGAAAGCGCTCTTTCCGCTTGCCTGGATTCCGATCATTATTACCGCTGTTTTCATATTCATTGATTCCTTGTATTGAAAAAGCGCCCTCGGTTTACCCTGTGGAGAGCAGTCAAGTCTGCAGCATCACACAGGCGAAGGCGCCTTTGTCCGTCTGTTAGGCTACGATCTTCTCGTAACGCTCGCTTCCTACAACTTCCATCATGAAGCTGTATGGGTCGATGTTCCCACTGGCTACCATTGAGAACAGCCTTGGAGTGCAGCCGCTGACGAGCGCAACTCCCTGCTCATTCATGGTTACCGGCTGCTGTCTGTTGCGGCTCTGGACATTCCAGAACACAACGTTAGGCAGCTTGTAACCACGCGCCGTATACTTCTTCTTTGCGTTTTCAAAGTTCGTCGCTCCGGCATTGCGAACGCAACTGTTGAATTCCATATCTGAGATCAGATACAGAGTTGCCGGCAGCTCACTCTGTGGAAGATGATTTTTCACCGCTGCCTTCAGGATAAGATCGAATACAGACTCGATGTTTGTATCAGCGATCTCATTGAAGGAAGCGATATATCTGAGTCTGTCAGCGAATGTCTCGCCCTTGATCTCGATAAGCTTTGCATCGTGAGAGAACTCGATAAAGTGATTGTGGAACAGTCCCTTGTTTCTCTCGGCAAAGTACAGTCCAAGGGACAGGGCAACACTTGCCGGTCTTGGATTGCTTGAGCAATACATGGAACCGGAAGTATCGACAACCGCAATAGCATTCTGATTTCCACCGAAATCAGGCAGAGACTCCCATGTCGCATTAAGTACGCTCTTTTCCTCAGCAGAGATGTCTCTCATAAAGGATCTTCCAGACCACCAGCCGCCTGTGAGGAACGGATCAACAAGCTCGTAAGGCATGACAGTCTTCGCATTAAGCTTGGCCTCGCCCTTTGAAACTTTGTTGATGAACTCACCATAGCGCTCGCTGTCATTTCTCATGAAGGCCGCACGATACTTGAACATAGCCTTTGAAGGCTGCTTTGAGTAATCAAAGCTGTAATCCTTCTCTCTGAGGTTGTTCTCGATGATGCGGATCTTCGCACGAAGCTCAACTACAGCCTTGCGGTAGTCTCTGTCAGTCATCTTCATGCTGCGGGCTATCTTCTTTGCCATCACAACAGTTTCAGCGTTGCTTGCATTGACGGAAGGCAGCCACTTTGCGAGCAGGGATACGCTTTCTCCTGCCCTGAGAGCTTCCACATCTTTAGCAAACTGCTTTGCGACATATGCAAGCATGTCCTTCTCGCATGGTGTGCCCATGAGAGAAAGCAGATCGTCATATCTGCCATATTCGCCGAAGTACTCGATATTCTTCTTTACAGATGCAGGCTCATGGGCTGCTAGATATGTCATGACAATCCTGAATACTCTACGCTCGCCAAGACCACCGCGGATGTCTCTTGCGAAGAAAATGATCTTCATCGCCTTATCCGGATCCTCCGTGTATGCGCGGATAAATCTGTTCAGGATCTCCTGCTCTGATGCCTTTCTGAGCGCTCCAACTGTAGCGAACAGATCAAGGCAGTCTGAATATGTGCTGACAAGAGTCACCGCACCGTTTTCTGTGTATGTTCTATTTGCTTCTTTCTTGATTGCGTTTAACATTATTCTTTCTTCCTTTCTTTACTGTGCATACCATGACACAAAGCACTCAGTTAGTTAGTTGCTTACTTTTTTAAGGTAGGAACTGATTTCAGTTTTGCTGTCTGTGCTTTTGACATCATCAGTAATGTTCACGGATCTTTCAGAAGTATTCTTAAAGTCTGCTTTCCCGGCAGTACAGTGAACTTAAATTCGGCATTACCGTCAGCCTACTTGTTCCGTTACTTAGTTCTGCTGATGCAGTCAGATATGTACTCCAAGGCACTAGGTTTAGCTGGTCGGAACCTCCCCGACAAGGAATATAGCTTCTTCCAAATTGCTGTCAGTGCCTTTACTCAAGATGCTTTAAGTTAACTGCATGCGGGACTTTCACCCGCCCATCCGGGCTATGAACCCGACGTCCGCTAATGGGACCAATGCTGTTTTAATACTCTGCGGTTTGCTGCTGGCATCTTTCTTATTACAAAGCGCATAAAACAGGTTCGTATGTTTTACAGACATATCCTTATTTTGAGTGATTGCTGTCTGCGCTTTTTGAAGCTGCTGGTATTAGCATTTTATAATCTTCATCGCCGCTGGTATTCTGCATCCATATCACGAGTCTGTGCAGGATACTTTCTCACAAGAACAAGCATCGAGATAGTTCTTATCAGGTGGATCACCAGAAGTACTGTTGCTGTCACAGAGTAAGTATCAAGGCCGCGGTTATGGGCTACAAATGCCGCAGCCGTAAGC
>JBGUME010000274.1:0-4388 GCA_045116695.1 Anaerovoracaceae bacterium
TACTGGAGCTGCAGCAGATGCGGCAAGTACTTCAGCGATGAAGACGGCACGACCGAGATCGATGAAGGCAGCTGGGTGATCCCTGCAGGACATAAGCTTACACCACATCCTGCGGTAGCGAAGACCTGTACGACAGCAGGCAACAGCGCGTACTGGAGCTGCAGCGGATGCGGCAAGTACTTCAGCGATGCAGACGGTACGGCCGAGATCGATGAAGGCAGCTGGGTGATCCCTGCAGGCCACACGATGACACATCATGCTGAGGAACCTGCTGCGACATGCGAAGAAGAAGGCACTCTTGAGTACTGGAGCTGCAGTGAGTGTGGCAAGAACTTCAGCGACGCAGCCGGAACAGAAGAACTTGACAGCATCGTGGATCCTGCAGGTCACAAGTTGACACACTATGATGAAAAACCGGCGACATGCGAAGAAGCAGGAACGGGCGAGTACTGGAGATGCAGCAGATGCCACAAGTACTTCAGCGATGCAGACGGCGCGACTGAGATCAATACGATACCTGAGATCGGAGCGCTGGGTCATGACTGGGGAGATCCTGAAAAGTGGTACACCTGGTCAAAAGACAATTCAAGTGTAACAGCGAGAGCAGTTTGCCAGAATGATCCGACGCATATAGTGGAGGAATCTGTACAGACCACAAGTGAAGAGATAGAGCCGACGACGGAAGAGCCTGGAAAAATCATTTATACAGCAACCTTTACAAAAGAGCCGTTCGTGACTCAGACCAAGGAAGTGACATTAGCGGAAGTCATGAGGATCCAGGGACCGACAAGGTATGAAACATCACGGCGTATAGCGGATTACTACAGAGAGAAGATCAACGGCGGTGAAAAGTTCGAATCCGTGGTCATCGCAACAGGAGCGAACTTCCCGGATGCACTTGCAGGATCCTACTTCGCGAATAAGAATAATGCTCCTATCCTGATGGTCGACAAGTCGAGTGCAGCGACTGTCGTATCGTATGTGAGGAGCAACCTGGCAGATAACGGCAAGGTCTATGTATTAGGCGGCACGGGCGTTGTACCTGACGCATGGTTGGGAGGCCTTAATATCACCAGACTCTCAGGAAAAGACAGATATCTCACCAACCTGGATATATTGAATGAAGCACGAGTTTCAGGAGGAGATCTGCTCGTATGCACAGGCACAGGGTTTGCGGACGCGTTGAGCGCATCCGGACTTGACATGCCGATCCTGCTTGTTGGAAAGGCGCTTACTGATGATCAGAAGGACTTCTTATCAGAAGGACAGTGGGATTTCCACATAGTAGGCGGCACAGGAGCCGTAAGTACTACGGTCGAAAACCAGCTGAAGCAGTATGATATGGATGGAAACATCGGCAGAACAAGTGGCAGTAACAGGTATGACACCTCTAAGCAGCTGGCTGAAACATTTGCAGGCGATGCAAAGGAAATCGTCCTTGCGACAGGACGGGATTTCCCTGACGGACTTTGCGGAGGACCTGTAGCATTCAAACGCAACGCGCCTATCATACTCGCAGATCCGGGATCTTCCGGAACCCATGCAAAGAACTATGCACATTCAAAGGACATCAGAAGAGGTTTGATCCTTGGAGGAACCGGAAGGATCGATGATTCGTCTGCGAAGGATATATTCCAGGCGGATGAGATAGACGTCTTCTAAGATCCGGAGATAATGAAGAACGAAATCAGAATAACAAAGTCAAGCAAACCGGAAGGAGTTCTTTTATGAAGACTTTGCTTACAGGCGGTGCCGGATATATAGGATCACATACTGCAGTGGCCTTGCTCGATGCGGGACACGAAGTCGCTGTAGTGGACAACTATGTCAACAGCTCGGCAGAGGCGATCTCGCGGGTAGAGAAGATCACGGGAAAGAAAGTGTCGCTCTATGAGGCGGATGTTGCCGACAGAGAGAGCATGATGGAGATACTCAGCGCCGAGATGCCTGACTGCATCATCCATTTTGCGGGACTCAAGGCGGTGGGCGAATCGGTCGCGATGCCTGTGGAATACTACAGGAACAATATAGATACGACGCTGACGCTTCTTGAGTGCATGAAAGAGCTTGGACTTTCCAACATAGTTTTCTCGAGCTCCGCTACCGTGTACGGAGAGGACCACATTCCTCCGTTCACAGAAGACGCGACCAAGGGCATGTGCACTAATCCGTACGGCTGGACCAAGTGGATGCAGGAGCAGATGCTGACGGACGCGCAGTTCTCGAGCGAAGCTTCAGACGGGAGCGCCAACACGGCCAATGGCTGGAAAGAACCGCTGTCGGTAGTCCTGCTGAGGTACTTCAACCCTGTCGGCGCGCATGAGAGCGGCCTGATAGGCGAGGATCCGCAGGGCATCCCTAACAACCTGATGCCGTACATCTCACAGGTGGCGGTCGGCAGGCGCGATCACCTGACGATCTTCGGAAATGACTACGACACACCGGACGGTACCTGCAGAAGAGACTACATCCACGTGATGGATCTCGCGGAAGGCCACGTCAAGGCAGCGGAATACGCGGTGTCGCACAGGGGCACGGAAGTGTTCAATCTGGGTACGGGCTCGCCTTACAGCGTGCTCGAGATGGTGGATGCTTTCGGACGCGCCTGTGGGCACGCTGTAGCCTATGAAATAGGCGCCCGCCGAGCCGGCGACGTGCAGGACAGCTGGGCCGACGCTTCAAAGGCAAAGGCCGTGCTTGGCTGGCAGGCGAGCCGCGGCATAGACGAGATCTGCCGCGACGCATGGAACTGGCAGAGCCACAACCCGCAGGGCTATAAGGAATAAGGGTGTAGAAGTATCCGCTTTTTAGCCTTTGCTACACCCAAAAGCGATGATCACAGCCTAAAATTGATCAAAAAACCTTAAATGGTGTATATCACGGAAGTTATCCGTTAGATATACACCATTTTTCGTAAAAAGGGTGTAGAACACAGCTTTTTTGCGTCAGTGATACACCCGGTCTTTCAAAATAGAGATCACAGCTTCTCAGAATCCAGAATGATCGTGAACGGGCCGTCGTTCAAAAGCTCGACTGCCATCTCTTCTCCAAACATTCCCTTTTCAACTACAGGCACGCGCTCGCGGCATTTTTCGAGGATATACTCGTACAGCGCGTTCGCGTGCTCCGGAGATCCGGCATCGACGAACGACGGCCGGTTGCCCTTTTTGCAGTTCGCATAAAGCGTAAACTGCGAAACCAGCAGCAATTCTCCCTCAACGTCCGCCAGTGACAGATTGGTCTTTCCCTCAGCGTCCCTGTTGATGCGAAGATTGATCATCTTATTGACCATCTTATCAGCGACAGCCTCATCATCGGCATCGCATACACCGACAAGCACCATATACCCGCGGCCTATCTTACCGACCACTTCGCCGCCTACACTTACAGACGCGTGCTTAACACGCTGTATCACAAAACGCATTTTTATATCCTTTCTTCTTAAAAAGGGACGGAGGTCCGTCCCCTTCCATATTACTTATCTAAATTACTTGTCTAATGCTGCGCGGATAGTCGCTTCTATCTGTTTTTGCGCCTCATGCTGATGCTCACGGTCCATATCTTCGATATGTACCAGCGGATGAGCCGTTATCTTTATGTGCGCAGGCTTCCAGCTGCCGTCCTCTTCAAAGAAGTGATACGTGCCGTCGATGGTCACGGGCAGGATAGGAACCTTGGCCTTCTCCGCAAACTTGAAAGCGCCGGCCTTGAACTCGCCCATCTCGTGCTTCTGCGAGCGGGTCCCCTCAGGGAAGATGCAAAGGCTGAAACCCTGATCGAGGATCTTCTTGGCCTCGCCCAGCGCCTTGACTGCCTCCTTCGGATTGTTGCGCACCAGATAGATAGAGCGCGAGTATTCGACCACATCAGCCAGGATAGGATACTTGCTCCATTCCTTCTTTGAGACATATCCCATCGGGCCGTGGTCTTTCATCAGCCACAGCGTGGCGCATATGTCCGCAAAACTCTGGTGGTTGCTGTATATCATGAAAGGGCCGTCATCAAGAGACGGGACATTCTCTTCACCGTGAACCTCATAAGTGAGGCCAAGCACCGGAGACATGGTCTCCACCCAGCGCTTCTGGGCGGACCAGATCAGCTCCTTTTCTCCCCGAAGGTCACCGGCAGCGCGGAGCGCTTCAGCCTGCTTCTTGATCGAAGTGAATTTCTTAGTCTCGATATATCCCCTTATGAATCTGGGTCCTGTCTTGAAAATATTCATATACAAAGCCTCCCTTACAACCGAATTGTAGCACAAAACAGAGCAGGCGCATAAAGAATTTACCAAAGCATGAACGATTAGTTTTTAGTTGAGAACGTCCGCCGCGTATGGATATAATAAATACAATAATCAAGGGTCCAAGACAGAGATAAGGAGGAAATGTCAT
>JBGUME010000275.1:0-2008 GCA_045116695.1 Anaerovoracaceae bacterium
TTGCCATTTTTCAAAGCCACCTTAGTCTCCGGATGGAGCCTGAGGAAAGTTTCAAACTCCGCCCTTATGATGAGTGTCCTGGTATTATACATTGCAATGAACGGTAGGCTCATGGCCTCGTCCAGAAATCGGAAGAATTTACGTCTGCTCAATCCATAGAATTCAGCAGCCTCGGATGGATTAAAGACATCCTTGTCTCCCAGCGCCGGTTTCTTCACAGCGACTTACCGCCTTCCTCTGTTTTCAAACAGCTGATAATGTATTCTTCACAGCGACTGCGGATGATCAGAATCCGATTGCCATGCATAAGGGCGAACGAATCGAGATGGTCTTCCGCAATGCGCCGCATATTCTTTTGCCCGATATTGAAGTACTCCGAAGCCTCGTTTATCGTAAGCAGGAACTTGTCCTTCACGGGGATGCTTTCTTTCATAATGGGGCCTCCTTTTCCGAGAAAACTAACCCTTCGGCGGTGTCCTATCTATCACTCTGAAGGCCCCGGAAGTCAACTACTTTTTGCCAGATAAACGCTATTTATACCGTGGTAGATTGGGCAAGAAACTGCTCGAATTTTGGACGGATGATAAGAAAGCGATTCCCGCTCTCTACAGCAAAACGCCCCAGGTTTTCTTCGGCAAGCCTGCGCAGCTTCTTGTTGCCTATATTGAAATAGATCGCGGCCTCCTTGATGGTCAGAGCGTATTTCTCGCTGAGAGGAAGGACAGGGTTTTCAGTGGTAGGAATGTCGTTCATATGTCATGCTCCTTTATTCTGATCTGCCTTCCTATGCCTGCAAATCGGCCGATTTTATAATCGCTCGGCCTTTTTGGGCAAAAAAAAAGAGCCTGCCGACTATCCCGGTATGGGACAGCCGACAGGCTCAAAAGTTATGCAGTCAGGAGCGCCTTCCATGTATCTGAACCGATGATTCCATCAGCAGTCAGATTCCTCTTGGTCTGGAAGCTCTTCACGGATTTCTCCGTTGTGGGGCCAAATTCACCATCGGCAGCCTCGCGTCCTGCTCGGAGAGGACCGCCGCAGTAGTAGCCCTTATCGATGAGCAGGATCTGCGCGTTCTTCACCGCTGTGCCCTCTGCTCCATTCTTCAACTGAGGCAGACCGACCTGACAGCTCACGGTCACCGGCGTCTCCGCTGCCGGGGTGGGCGTCACCGGCGCGGGATCGGACTCGCCATACAGCGGGTGCCCGTACCCGGCAATGTAGCTGCTGGAACGGTTGTAGGTGTTCTTCTTCACCTGATCGGAGCTGTTGCCCTCGACCGTCACGATGGTGGAGTCAGTCACTTCGACTACGATGCCGGTGTGGCCGATCTCGCCGCCGGACTGAAAGAATACCTGATCGCCGACCTTCGGGTTCCTGTCGTAGCGGCCTTTCTGCTGATAGTACTGAGCAGAAAAGATGCACCCGGCCCCGAGCGGACCCGTCTGACACTGGATGCGCTGCCCTTCGACAGCGCCGTAAGCCTTGAAAAAGCACCAGTCCACGAACACATCACACCAGGCATAGCCATTCTTGTTCCCGTTGTAATAGCCCGCGGCAGCGAGGTCGCGGGCATACTTGGTCCAGTTGGCGGCACCGGCATTGGCGGTCTTGTCATCAAGAGAGGCGTTGGACGCTTTCTCCCGGTATCCGACCTCCGCCAGCGCGATGGTGACGATATCACTCGGTTTGCTCATGATCGTCCTCCTTCTCCGCCCGGTTATGAAGCTGCTCAAGCACGGCTTTCAGTTTCTCCGGAATAGGCAGGCCAAGATGCGCAGCATTCTCGATCAGGGAAACGCCTTCATTGGACAGGTAGAAGAAGATCACCGCTGTGCGGAGCACACCGATGCTGCCGAGCACCTGTACATCCAGCAGATGGCCGACGCCGACCAGGGCAAAGATCAGCACCTTCTTGAACAGGCCCTTGAAGCCGATCTCCGAAGAGAGCCGCTTGTCCACGACAGCGCACATGATGCCGGTGATGTAGTCCAGGACTACGAAAGCC
>JBGUME010000276.1:0-3748 GCA_045116695.1 Anaerovoracaceae bacterium
GAAGCTGCAATACGCAGACACACCACATCAACCTCAGCCTCATGCTCGCTACCAGATCAGACGCGGAGCTCGATTACGTCATACTCCACGAGCTGGTGCACACTGTGGTACCCGGTCACGGGCCTGACTTTTATGCTCTGATGGACAGGTTCATGCCGGGCTGGAAGAAGATACGCAAAGCGCTGAATTACGGATAAAAAAATGAACTGGGAAATCATATCACACTACATACTGCCGCCTGTGATAGGCGCGGTAATAGGATATTTTACGAACCTGATCGCGGTAAAGATGCTGTTCTACCCGCACAGGGCGGTTTATGTGTTCGGACACAGGCTGCCGTTTACGCCGGGAGCGATACCTAAGGGCAAGACGCGACTCGCGAAGTCCGCGGGAAAGATAGTCCAGAACGAGCTTTTCACACGTGAGGACATATCCGGCAGACTACTGACAGAAGAAGTGGAAAAACCTCTTATCGATAAGGTGATGAGCATTCTCGATGAAGATATAAAAGACACCGGCGCTGTCATGACAGGCAGCGAAGACAAGTTCAACAGAATAGAGGAGAACTTCATTGAGTTGCTGTCATTCAAGATAACGGATGCCATCAAAAAAATGGATATACCGGGGACCGTGAAGCAGGAGGGCAAGGCCATGCTGCTTGATCACGTACTGGAGTCCAGAGTTCTTACTCTGCTGGTTTCAGACAAAATGATCGACAAGGTGATGGACACGGTCGAAGAGAAAATGGAAGAATACATCGATGCGAGAGGCCCTGAGATGGTGCGCGAGATCACAAACTCCAGGATCCATGATCTGGGAGAAAGAACGCCGCTCTATGTGCTGGAACTTGCCGGATACGATCCTGACTATGTGAGAAAAAAGATCACTGAGGCCTACAGGGAGTCTGTTGTGAACGCTGTCAATTCCGCGCTCCGAAGGATAGACGTCGCGAGAGTCGTTGAAGACAAGATAAACTCTATGTCGGTAGAGGAACTCGAAAGGGGCGTGCTGACCGTCATGAAGACAGAGCTCAATATGATAGTAAGTCTCGGCGCGCTTATCGGACTCGTTATCGGCAGCATAAATATATTCATTTGACGGAGACTGGGGAATGCACGTAACAAACGATCCTGAACTTAAAGAAAAGTATGAGACGCTGAAGGAAGCAGGCATGCTGGACGAGATACTGTCCAAAGCCGACGCACCTGCGGCTGACCCGGATGATTATGTTGTATTTGAACATGTCCGCAAGGTCTATCACGTTGGCGAGATCGACATAGAAGCTCTTGCCGACGCGACATTCAGCGTATCAAAGGGAGAACTTGCCATCGTGGTAGGCGAATCCGGCGCGGGCAAGACGACACTGCTTAACATACTGGGAGGCATGGATACGCTGACAAGCGGCAGAGTGCTTCTGGATGGCCGCGAGATAAGCAGCCTCAGCATGCGCGAGCTGACAAAGTATCGCAGATACGATATCGGCTTCGTCTTCCAGTTCTACAATCTGGTGCAGAACCTTACCGCGCTTGAAAATGTATCGCTTGCTACACAGATCTGCAGCGATCCGCTCGATCCGGCAGAGACCCTGAAGGCGGTCGGTCTGGGAGACAGGATGTACAACTTCCCGGGACAGCTGTCAGGCGGCGAGCAGCAAAGAGTAGCCATAGCCAGAGCGCTCGCCAAGAACCCTAAACTGCTTCTTTGCGACGAGCCTACGGGCGCCCTTGACTACAACACGGGCAAGCAGATACTTCAGCTTCTGCAGGATCAGGCGCACAAGTCCGGCGCGACTGTAATAATCATCACACACAACAAAGCGATCACTCCGATGGGCGACCGTGTCATAAGCGTAAGAAGCGGAAGAGTACAGGATGTGAAGATCAATCCGGATCCTGTACCTGTGTCCGAAATAGAGTGGTAGCGGTTTAAAAATGCTCAGGAAGTCGACTTTCAGGGAAATAAGGACCTCACTTGCAAGGTATCTTGCGATCTTTGCGATCGTAGCGCTTGGAGTGGGGTTTTTCAGCGGCCTGAAAGACTGCAAGGAGTCGATGGTGAGCACGGCCAGGAAATACCTTGAGCGTACCAATTTCTATGACTATCAGATACTCTCATCATACGGCGCTGACGAAGACAGTGTTGCTCTCGCGGAATCGTGGGATGAAGTAAAAGACGCTGAGGGTTCCATACAGATAGACGTGATGGCAAGATCCGGCGACGGTGACTCCAGAGCGCTCAAGTGCATTTCACTGCCCGAGAAGATAAACACACTGAACGTCGTAGAGGGCAGGCTGCCCGAAGCCGCAAATGAGTGCGTGGTAGATTCCTACAGTATCACAGACGCGGGATTCAGAGTGGGAGATTTCATTGAGATCACGGATGAGAATGACAAAGATAAACTTGATGAATTCAAGGAGAGAAAGTTTAAGATAGTAGGCCTTGTCAATACGCCTATATACCTTGACTATCAGAGGGGCTCCACCGATATAGGAAACGGCAGCCTTGACACGTTTTTCTTCATAGAGAAGGATGCCTTCGATGCAGATTACTATACAAATCTCTATCTGAAGCTCAACGGTGATCAGCCGCCTTTGAGCGAAGAGCATGAGGATTATCTGAAAGCTGAAGAGGACAGCATGAAAGATCTGGCGGAAGCTGTTACGGAGGACCGACGCGAGTCAGCTCAGGCGGAAGCTCAGGAAGAACTGGATGAGAAAAAGCAGGAATACGAAGACAATCTTGCCAAGTACAAAAGGGAGAAGGCGGATGCTGAGGGGAAACTCGAAGAAGCTGAAGATGAGATAAACAATGGCTGGAGAAAAGTAAAGAACGCAAGAGAACAACTCAATGCCGCGGTACAGGAAGCCAATGCGGGCATAGAGAAAGCCAATGCTACGATCGCGGATCTCAAGACAAAGAAAACACAGGTAGAAGACGGTCTTGAACAGGCAAAGACAGGAAAGGCACAGCTTGAGGGACAGCTTGAACAAATGCAGGCCGCGGGCGCAAGTGAAGAAGAGATCGCCGGCGCGGAGGCCGCGATCGCCGAGGCTGATGCCACCATAAGCGGTCTGGAGGGAAATCTTAGCGATATCAACAACGGCATCACACAGGCGGAGGCGGGACTGAAACAGGCACAGGGGGGTCTGGCTCAGGCAGAAGCAGGTCTGAATGAATTAGACCAACAGGAAAGTAATCTGGAAAGCAGCGAGGAAAAGCTCAGAAGAGAAGAGCGTAAAGCGGACAGCGAATTTGACAAGGCCAAAAGGGAACTCGATGACGCTAAGGACAAGCTCGACGAAGCCCAGGAGAAGATCGACGACATGGAGATCGGCAACTCCTTCGCTCTCTCGCGCAAGGAGAATATGGGCTATGCTTCGTTTGACAGTAATTCCAGCATCGTCAGCAACATCTCCAAGATATTCCCTCTGTTCTTCTTCCTGATCGCGGCCCTCGTATGCATGACCACGATGACCCGTATGGTGGAGGAACAGCGTACGCAGATAGGCGTGCTGAAAGCACTCGGCTACAGCAACAGCCAGATTGTCGGCAAGTATATGTTTTATTCGGGAAGCGGAGCGTTCCTTGGCGCAGTCCTTGGATTCTTTGTAGGCTGCAAGATCTTCCCGGTGGTGATCTGGAACGCGTATACCATGATGTACGACTTCAGTGATACCGTCGATTACATCATAGACTGGAAACTCGGACTCATCGTGCTGGCAGTGTCGCTGCTATGTTCGATGGGTGC
>JBGUME010000277.1:0-2744 GCA_045116695.1 Anaerovoracaceae bacterium
CAATTCACCAGACCATAGACAAGATCAAGCGGCATATAAGGTATATCGAAAAGGAATATGCTGTCGAGATACTTAACCGGACAAAACTTAAGGCGGCAGCATGATGCAGATTCGTTGACTGGAAGGAGGTTTTCATCATGATTAGAGATAATATATCCAATGTAGAAATCACAGTAGAGGTGGTAAACGAACAGACAGCCAGAGAATGGACGGATGCCGGAGACAGAGCCATGGCTCGCGAGTACAATGCCTCGGCAATAGATATGTATATCAAAGCGCTTGATTGTGCTACTCCGGTCCAGAGGAGATATCTGATCCCGAGAGTGATGGCGTGTTACAGGAGGCAGAACGATCCCATCAAGGCAAAGGATTTCCTTATGAAGATGGTATATGAGCATGGGATCGAGGTCATGGATTATGTGACATATACAGTCATGGCGTCCGTGCATGGGGACCTTAAGGAATGGAACCAGGCACTCGAATGTGCAAACAGAGCATGCGCACTCAACGATGGTGAGATCAACGAATATCTGGACGCTGTTTATAGCCGCATCAACTACAACATGATGGCTGCGCAGCATCTGACTTTCGCATAGAAACGTCCCTCTGACACACAGAAAAGGAGCATTATTATGAATACTAAGAAACTACCTTACTCAATCAAGAACTACTGGATCAATGTCGGTGCGTCCTTCCTGATATCCTCTGCCGCTAATCTTCTCATTGGGCTGGCGGTAGGTCCTGAAATCGCACGATTCATATATTTAGGACTATTGGTCTACTGGATAGCCATCGAAGTACGCAGATTCCACGATGCAAACAAGTCTGGCTGGCTCGCTCTTATCAACTTGCTCCCCGGAATCGGCACATTTGCTGCACTAATAGTGGCTGGAGTGCTAAAATCTGACTATGACAACAATAGGTGGATGATGACGCCGGATTCCGTAAGGAAGGACGTGGAGGCTTAACATGGCAATCAGGGATTATGATCGAATCATTATGCTGATCGAAGAGAACATCACAAAAAAGAAAGCGGATATAGTTGGCATGGTCACAGCTATGCTGCACCTGTCGAGTCGTGATGTGAACGAGATACTGAAATTCATCGATCCAAAAGGACGAACACTACCGTCATATATTTTCGAGAGAAAGATTTTCAGAGCGCTTGAAGATTTTGCGGACGGAATGTCAAAAGATGATATAGCCGAAAAGTACCATTATGCGGATACAACGCATTTCGGACAAAATGTTTATAATCTGTGCGGAGAAAAGACACCTCTAC
Source organism: Anaerovoracaceae bacterium (assembly GCA_045116695.1). GTDB lineage: Bacteria > Bacillota > Clostridia > Peptostreptococcales > Anaerovoracaceae > Crickella. The sequence goes on from JBGUME010000277.1 coordinate 1,283, forward strand.
AGCATAGAAAAGACGGGTATGTTTGCCCTGCACCACTCTATCTGAAAGACATACTTGAAGGCGCGGTCAGCGATATCGGTAGCGTGATAGAGGAGGCCTATAAAAAGGAGCTTATCGGTTACATTGATGAGATCACCCGATTGAGAGATGAATTGTCAAAGGAAAAGAAAAAAGGATCATTGAAAATGGTTGAGAACGTTTCTGCAACAAAAAAAGATGATCAGTCGATTTCGGCGGACAGATACATCGAGTTTATGAAAATAGAAGATATGCGGACCCTGTATGGCTTTGATGTAAAGACGATTCTTCGTCTTTATAACCAATCCGTGACTTCTGGGATTTCGCTCGAAGATCTCTGCGATCAGGAACTCGAAAAAATGTACTACACTGACAACAGTCCTTCATCCAGAGATGAAATCGCCAGCCTCGCCTATCATGTTCTGTATGAAGGGGACAGCATGCAGAACTGGGCGTACTTCGCTGGTGACGATGAGGTTGACGACATGGAGTCTATGAGAGAAGAAAACCTCTATCACGATACCGAGGAATTGTACGATTTCGATGACATCTGCGGTGAGAATCGCGAGGATGATGATTTTGAGGAGGATTTCGAGGATGACTACGAACCGACGGCCGAGGAGCTGAAGGAATGGCTCGGTACTGATCCTCCTGAATCAGGCGGAGATACGTTCGCATAGTTTTACTGCTACCGCAATAGCAGCAAGCTTTTAAGAGCCTACTATCTTACTAATTAGTTTGTACAGCGTCCATGGTGTATTAAGCAAAATTATTCATTTTCCGCCCCACCTAATTCTTGAAAAACTGCTGGAAAACCAAGTGAAGTAAAACAGGCTTCTTCGACAGTAATCGAAAACAAATGAAAAACCGCAACTTCCGTATTTTTAGCGGGTTGCGGTTTCATTTATGGAGGACATGGATCTCGATTCTCCAGGGTGTTACGCCTTACCTGAATTCCAATCAGTAATGTACGCGAAACGAGCCATCAACTTCTTGTAGGTAGTATCTCCAGCCAGTAACCATCCGGATCTGTTATGAAGTAGATGCCCATTGAATGGTTCTCAAATGCGATGCACCCCATTTCCTCATGGAGTTTATGCGCTGCTTCGAAGTCATCGACTCTGAATGCCAAGTGAAATTCCTCTTCGCCGAGATCATACTTTTGCGGATGCTCAGCAAGCCATGTAAGTTCAAGCTCGAAGTCAGCCTCATCATTGCCAACGTATACGATGATGAATGAACCGTCCTCGGCTACTTTGCGCCTTATTTCCTTTAGTCCCAGCGCTTTCTCATAGAACTTCAGAGAGACATCAAGGTCACTGACGTTGAAGTTCTCGTGTATCATTTTGAATCTCATGGTCTACCCCTCTTTATTGTTTCTTTGCTTCTGCAGAGCTCATGAATTTGTCTGCATAGACAATGAATCTCTCATGAGTCCCCTCGC
>JBGUME010000278.1:0-3376 GCA_045116695.1 Anaerovoracaceae bacterium
AAAGTGTATAACAAGGTCAGTATTAATCAATAAATTAGACATAACTAACTTCTCTAAAACGCTTTAAACGGGCCTTTTTTAGTGATATATTAGGGAAAAAGGTGAAAAATGCGCGAAAGTTAAATGTGTTTAACTAATTGTCAACCGCAAATCACTCAGATTTGATAGCAGAAAGAGGTGCAAAATGGCAACAGTCCTCAAGGAGCCTTCAAGGACTTTCAATGAATACCTTCTCATACCGGGCTACTCCGGAATGGATGCCCGTCCGGAGAATGTTTCTCTGAAAACACCGGTAGTAAAATTCAAGAAGGGTGAAGAACCTGCGCTGTCGATGAACATACCGCTGACTTCCGCGGTTATGCAGGCCGTCTCTGATCACAACATGGCGGTAGCGCTCGCAAAGGAGGGCGGCATCTCGTTTATCTTCGGATCACAGTCGATCGAGAGCCAGGCTGATATGGTCAGAAAGGCCAAGTCGTATAAAGCTGGATTCGTTCCAAGCGACTCCAATCTGAAACCTGACGCCACCCTGCAGGACGTACTTGATCTTAAGGCTGCAAAAGGACATTCTACCATCGCGATCACTGAGGACGGCACTGCAGCCGGCAAGCTCTTGGGAATCGTTACCAGCAAGGACTACCGTATCTCGCGCATGAGTCTTGACACTCCGGTGTCAGAATTCATGACACCGTTCGACAAGATGGTATGGGGACGTGATGGCATCACTCTTTCAGAAGCAAACGACATCATCTGGGACAACAAGGTCAACCAGCTGCCTATAATCGATGACAATCAGAGGCTCAAGGCGTTCGTATTCCGCAAGGACTACGATTCGCATAAAGAGCATCCGGATGAACTGCTCGACAAAGACAAGAGGTTCATAGTCGGCGCGGGAATCAATACCAGAGACTATAAGGAAAGAGTCCCTGCTCTGCTCGCTGCCGGCGTAGATGTCATGACGATAGACTCTTCTGAGGGTTACTCTGAATGGCAGGCCGCGACACTCAAGTGGATCAGAGACAACTATGGTGATACTGTAAAGGTAGGCGCGGGCAATGTCGTGGATGCTGACGGATTCAACTTCCTGGCTGAATGCGGGGCTGACTTCGTAAAGGTAGGCATTGGCGGAGGATCCATCTGCATCACAAGAGAGCAGAAGGGAATAGGCCGCGGACAGGCTTCGGCGGTCATAGAAGTAGCTCAGGCCAGAGACGAATACTACAAAAAGACTGGCGTTTATGTTCCTATCTGCTCGGACGGAGGCATCGTATATGATTATCATATGACGCTTGCTCTCGCCATGGGAGCGGACTTCATCATGCTTGGCAGATACTTCGCGAGATTCGATGAATCGCCTTCTGCAAAACTGATGCTGAACGGCAGCTACGTCAAGGAGTACTGGGGCGAGGGCTCGGCAAGAGCGCGCAACTGGCAGAGATATGATCTGGGCGGCGACGCCAAACTCAAATTCGAGGAGGGAGTCGACTCCTATGTGCCGTACGCGGGATCCCTGCATGACAATGTGCAGATGTCGCTGGGCAAGGTCAGATCCACCATGTGCAACTGCGGAGCTCTGACTATCCCTGATTTCCACAAGAACGCAAAACTCACGCTCGTGTCAGCCGTCAGCATAGTCGAAGGCGGAGCCCACGACGTGATTCTCAAAGAAGTAAGCAGTCGCACTTCCGGCGGCGGACGTTAAAGGAGGTATAGAAATGGGAGACATGAGACCGGAAACAATGGAACGCATCACAACACGTGCACTCGCTGACAAGTTCATCGAGGAGCAGCTCGCCGAGATCAAGGCGCAGGTAGGGGACAAGAAGGTTCTTCTTGCTCTGTCCGGCGGCGTTGACTCGAGTGTAGTAGCTGCGCTGCTGATCAGGGCCATAGGCGATAACCTGACCTGCGTCCATGTCAATCACGGTCTGCTGCGCAAGGGCGAGCCTGAGATGGTCATCAAGGTCTTCAGGGAGCAGCTCGGTGCAAACCTGATATACGTAGACGCGGTCGACAGATTCCTGGACAAGCTTGCCGGAGTCGACGACCCTGAAACAAAGCGCAAGATAATCGGCAAGGAATTCATCGACGTGTTCGCAGAAGAGGCAAGGAAGCTCGAAGGCATCGAGTTCCTCGGGCAGGGCACCATTTATCCTGACATACTCGAGTCGAAGGACGGAATCAAGGCACACCATAATGTGGGCGGCATGCCTGAAGAGTTCGACTTTGAGTTGGTGGAACCGGTCAAGTTCCTATACAAGGACGAGGTCAGAGTTGTAGGTTCCGCTCTCGGACTGCCTGACAGCATGGTCTACAGACAGCCGTTCCCGGGGCCGGGACTCGGAGTAAGATGCACAGGCGCGATCACAAGAGACAGGCTTGAGGCTCTGAGAGAGGCCGACGCCATCGTCAGAGAAGAGATAGGCAAGCTTAAGTTCACTCCATGGCAGTACTTCGCGGTCATTCCTGACATCAAGTCGACAGGCATAAAGGACGGAAAGAGATACATGGGCTGGCCTGTAGTCATCAGAGCGATCAACACGGTCGACGCCGTGACAGCAGAGTCGGTCGAACTCCCTTGGATCATGCTTACGACCATCCGCGACCGCATCATAGAGACCGTACCGGGCGTCAACAGAGTGCTCTGGGACTTCTCGGACAAACCGACCTCCACAATAGAGTGGGAATAGTGAACAGCTCAAAACCCTGAAGATAAAGTAGACCTGATTGGGGATATAAGACAGACACTTGATTTAGGCAGGAGGGACTCTATGGCAGAGAACAGGATCCTCATAGTGGATTTTGGCGGACAGTATAATCAGCTGATCGCCAGAAGAGTAAGGGAATGCGGCGTCTATTCCGAGATAAGGGGATATGAATCCACAGACACGGAATGGATACGCGGCTTCGACCCTAAGGGCATAATCTTCACCGGCGGGCCTCAGAGCGCATACGGAGAGAACGCGCCGTCCATAGATGACGGCATCTTTGAACTGGGTGTCCCGATCCTTGGCATCTGCTACGGAGCGCAGATTATGGCATACAGGCTCGGCGGAAAGATCGAGTCCGCGCCTACCAGCGAATACGGACGCACAGAGGTGACAGTCGACGGCAAAGAGGGCATACTCCGTACCGCTGATGATGTGAATGTATGCTGGATGAGCCATACTGATTACATCAGCGAGCCACCTGCAGGCTTCACCGTCACCGCGCATACCGATGACTGCCCGGTAGCCGCGATGGAAGACAGAAGCAGAGGCTTCTATGCCGTGCAGTTCCATCCGGAGGTGAACCATACGCAGCACGGTGCAGAGTTCATAAGGGACTTTGTGCTCGATGTCTGCGGCTGCGAACAGGACTGGCAGATGGACTCATT
>JBGUME010000279.1:0-13452 GCA_045116695.1 Anaerovoracaceae bacterium
GCTGTGTAGCTGAGTTCAGGATCTCTGGCAAGTCTTCCGATAAGTACTACACTGTTCATAACTTGCCCCCTTTACTACTCTTCGTCCTGAGATACGATAATGTGTCTCATTACGTTTTCGTTGATCCTCATCCTTCTGTCGAGTTCCTTAGGCAGCTCTGCGTTGGCCTTGAAAGGCAGTACTACGTAGTAGCCTGTGCTCTTCTTGTTGATGTTGTAAGCAAGCTTTCTGTCGCCCCATACATCAGCTTCTCCGGCTTCGCCGTCTGCGTTGATGACTGCCTTGACCTTTTCGATCAGGTCAGCCTTGGCTTCCTCGTCCAGGCTTGGATCAAGCACGAATAGAAGTTCATAATCTCTCATGTTGACACCTCCTGTGGTCTTGATGGCACCGGCTCTCCCGGTGCAGTAGGTAGTGCGTCCCTATTGACGCGCTCGTTAATTATATACAAATCCTCCCTAAAATCAATAGATTTCAGAGAGGAAATATTGTTTTTTCCTATGCTAGCGCCCGCTTATTTTTGCTCCGAGTTTCATGAGGTCGCTGCACGGATGATCAAATACTTTAAGGCTGAAGAACACCGTCATGGCGGCTCCTATCGCTATATATACCGCGTACGCCGCGAGCATTGTCATGTCTCCTCCAATGAAAGCCTGTCCTTTTATCTGGCCCGCCATTGACGCATTATATCTACCTCCAAACAGCACGAAAAGTTTAGGCAGCACCTCCCAGTTGCGGAAGAGATAGCATACCGGTCTGTGCCAGAAATAGATATTGAGCGTCCGGGCGCCTACCGTCGTTACATATCCAAGTTTTTTGTCAGGAACGACAGAAACGACGCAGAGCGTGATCACTATGGCGACCAGCCAGACTGCGAGCCTTATCCACCAGCCGTTGCTGTAAGTTCCCGGGAAGAAGTCATTAAGGAACGCATAAGAGCGTCTGCCGGTGAACCACTTGCGCCAGCTGTACAGCCCCCATGGGCCAAAGTAACAAACCGCCATGGATACAGCGATGCCGCACCAGCCCACAGCCTTGAGCCATTTCTTATCGTCCAGGAAGGAGTTGAATTCCTTCATGTCCAGATAATAGCCAATCATGTATATCGGCAGAAAGTTGATCATGCGCGAGAGACAGAAGGTGTCGTTAATAAACGGGAAATATCCGACAGCCGCGCTCAGGGCGAACGCTCCTGTTATCATCATCCACGGCTTCACCTTGTCGTCCAGCTTACGCATAAGATAGAAGAGCGCCTCATATTCCGCCATAACGAAAAGGTACCATGGGATGCCCGGCTCCTCTATCGTATGCCAAAGCGGGTGCTGTCCCATCAGCGTCCTGGTGAACTGCAGGAAAATCTTTAGTCCGTAGCCGCACAGGAAGAATCCGATGATCTTGTCCCAGCGGAGTTTTGTCTCTCCCTTTATTCCAAGCGCCGCTCTTTCCTCAGTGATGTAATTCTTGTGTACCAGACCCGAAATAAAAATGAATGCCGGCATGTGGAATGAGTATATCCACAGGGTCGTCCATCTTACCAGCTGCGAGTCTGACACGTAATCAGTGGTCATGTGACCCACTACCACTAAGAAAATAAGCAGTGCTTTTATGTTGTCGTATCTGTAAATACGCTGCTTCACTCCATCCTCCTGAGCTGCAACTATTCCCCCGCAGTGGTGTTTTGGCCGGGATCTTTTTTCAGATCTTTTCCGGTTTTAATGAATACTATCAGCAGCAGGATGAGACCGGCGATCGATATGATACTGCCGTACCGCACGTACTGGTTCCGGTACTTCAGTACTACCTCGTGTTTTCCTTCAGGCACATACGCGCCAAGGAAAGTCGTGTCGAGATCGTTTATCTCTTCGGCTTTTGCGCCATCCACATATACGTCCCAGCTTGTGTGTTCCGGTATTGAGAGGAACAGTATTCCGTCCTCATCCGTATCGATATTTCCTTTGACCTCTTTATCGTTGTAACTCGTTACCTCATACCTGTTCTCAGTGCATTCGGCAGCATGTCTGTCAAAGCAGTCCGTGCTCATTGCGGATACGTAAAGCTTGTCAAACGTGTAATCGCCCTTGTACTGGAAAACGATCGTGATCTCCTGGTCGCCGCTGCAATGCCCCATGTTCAGGTCGTGATTCACAAGACCGCTGATGCCCTGCCTGCTGTGCTGATTGACCACTTCACTCTTTACCTTGCCGTTTTCCGCGTACAGCAGATAGGATCCGCTCTCCTCTCCGTCATCCGCGTTTCGCTTGAGATCATCAAATGAGACTACGAGCTGACTGTCAGGCACATCTTTTACGGACAGCGTAAGCGACGCGTCTCCTTTTTCAGCTATTATTCTGTTTTCGCTCACTTCAACACCGTCGGTCCTGATCACTTCATACGGCATTTCACGTATGTCGATATCCAGGTCTTTAGGCTTTACAACAGGTATTTCGCATTCTGAGATCTCGTCATCCGGTATGACCGCCGCCTGCAGAAGGACCTGTTCCTTTTCAAGCCTGTTAAGAGTATCAAAATCGCTTTCACTTATGGCCTTATCCAGTACGAATCCGAGTCCGGCGTCATATTTGCTCTTGAACACCGAAACGCCGTCGATATCCCCCACCTTTTCGAAACCATATCCGGCGTAATTATCATAGTTTGCGCTTTCAGGGTTCTTCGAATCGCTGCCCAGAAAATACCTGACACCCATCAGATAGTCCAGGCCCATGCGGTTTCCGTTCGATACCATGTAAACGCGGCGCGCGTACCCGTAACTGTTTCCGAGCTCTATGTTGAAATCGATGAGCGTTTCAGGAATGCGGCTGTTGTAGATGAATATGTTGTTCGTCTTCCACCAGATACTTTCATTTGTAGGGAAGATGAGCCTTCCGCGCCTCAGGATGCCATCCGCGGAGTCTATCCTGTAGAATCCGTCGTCCTCTATTTTGTTCCCTGCACGCAGTACCGATTCCTGAAGATGATTGTATATGGAAGCGTTCTTTGCAAAACTGTCGATCCTGGTATAGATGCCATAAGACCATCCGAGGGAAAGTGAGATGAGCGGTATCGCGAGGAGCGCAGCTGTCGCCGCCCGTCCCATGTGATCTTTTCTTCTTATGATGATAAGGATAAGCAGCAGTACAAGACCGGCTGCCAGCTGGAGAGGCACGAACAGCCTGCCCGTCTCATCAAGCGAGATGATCCCGGCCTTATACAGTCCGGCCGTCCATACGGCAATGACCGCCAGTCCGGAGGCCGCCAGCAATATGCTTCCCTTTTCCTTAAGCCTCTCAAGATCCAGCTGTTCTGCCGCGCTCCATACGGCAAACAGTGTCAGCGTATAGGACCAGCGATATGATATATAGCTGAAGCCGTTGAACATGCTGCATATCAGCGGTATCTGCATCATCACCAGCAGCAGCACCGTCATTATCGTATTGGTGTTCTTTCTGGTGCAGTGCCTTATCGCTATAGGAATAAGCATTATCACGAGCACGGGAAGGCCTATGTCCTCATAGTCATATGACGCTCCGGTGCCAAGAAGGATCTTACCGAACGCGCTGAACATCTCAGGGTCCGGCAGCAGTCCGTACGACACCGCGTTCGTGCTCTCTGTCGAAGCTCTTGCGAGTATGGAAGCCGAGAACAGCCAGCTGAATGCCGGTATCATCAAGCCGATGATGCCGTATCCGATGAATCTGCCGAACACCGGCGCGAATTCCTTCAGCCGGAACTTCTCATTATACGCGAAGTATCTCAGGACTATATAGATCAGGATAATGATTCCCGACATATATGAGAAATAGAACGTGAACAGCAGGTAGTACGCTACCGTCAGGATAAACAGAGTAGGACGCTTGCCTTTATATATCCTCTCCACGGACGCCACCAGCAGCGGGAACAGAAAGATGTTTTTCAGGTTCTCGCTCTGTCTCAGCGCCAGCCCTATGAAGCAGGCGGAGAAGACGTAAAGGATCGCGCCTATAAGCTTTTGATTCTTTTTCAGTCCGACTTCCCTGCCAAGGAACATGAAAGCGAGCCCTCCGCAATACATGCGCAGAAGCGCGGCCACAGTAAATCCTAGTTCAATGTAGCGTATAGGAAAGAGCGCGCCTATTAAAGAAAACGGGTCGACAAAGTTCTCCAGGGGTTCATCCAGTCCGGTCCCCTCATACCACGACCACCAGAAGAATCCCCTGCCCGACAGGATGTTGTCGATCTGATTCTTGAATTCTATCAGTCTGAAAGCTCCCTGCCTGTACGCGTCGTGGTATTGCATGAAGCTCCGGTGAGTGATAAGAAGCACAGCAAAAATGCCCGCCACGAATACCCCGAACAAAACGGTGTATTGCAGCAGGAGCACCCATCCCTGTTCTTTTTTCAGACTGCCTTCATGCTTTGCTATATCGTCACCCTTTATCTTCCGATCTTCTCTTTTATTGTTTCAATGGCTTTATTGGTCATATTGACAATAAAACTCTTGCTTTTGTTCTTGTCCGCGGCCTCAAGCTCCGAGACCGGCGGATTCGTGATATCGTTTATTGCGTTTACACATTTTGCAGATGAAGCGTTGTCGGTCTTGTAGACGGAGAACTTCTGCGACTGGGTAAGAGAAGCAACATAATCCATGTCATACTCACCCTCTATCTTCTGAGTCTCCACATCCCACTCGGCAAGATCCGTGAGCTGCATCTTGACCAGCGCTGTCATATCCTCGGCAGGCATATTTGTCGAAAGGTTTTTTCCGGCTGCGGCCATTATGTCTCCGTACTTTGTCAGGAGTGTCGTAGATGATGTCATCTTTGCGATGATCGCCTCGATGACACGCTGCTGGTTTTCGACACGGATCGAATCCTGTCCCTCAAACGCATGACGTTCTCTGGCAAAATACAGGGCTTTTGTACCGCCGATCTTGTTCCATCCCTTTTCGTACCAATATCCCTTAAGGCTGCTCTGGAACGTGACCGGGGAGTATACCTTTATACCGTCCATGGCGTCGATTATGTCCCTTGCAGCGCTGAAGTTCAGCTTTACGTAATAATTCAGATCTATTCCCAGCCAGTCCTGTACGGTATTCAGCGTTTCATCCACGCCATAGACTCCGGTATGTGTAAGCTTGTCCATCTGCTGCGCGGTATGCAGCCTGACATACGAATCGCGCGGTATGGATGTGAGAAGGATCTTTTTTGTCTTCGGATTGACCGTCATGATCATGTTTACGTCGCTTCGCTCAAGATCAAGACCCTCGTCGCACTCCCACTGATCGATCCCGGTTATGTAGATACTGAACGGTTCCTCAGTAGGGTCTACCCTTTTGGCAGCGGGACCGGTCGCATTGAAGCCGCTTTCACTTATTGAGTTGAACATTGCGTAAGTATTGCCCATAAAGCTTGTGACAAAACCCATGACCACTATGGCAATAATACAGATAAAGATGCCTGCTATCCTTTTCCACCTGCGCCCGGCGGAAAACATCAGGCATGTAAACAGGAGCAGCGCTACTGAAGCGCACGCGAGTATGACCGTAACATCCGGAGGCAAAACGTCGGTAAGTATAAGCATGACAAGAAATGCTCCGGTTAGGAGCGCCATCAGCAAGATCGCGATCATGTATCCCGACTTACGCGGAAACACGGTCCGTTTTTCATTCAATTGATGTTTTCCGGTCTTTTTCTTCTTTTTGTCCGGATCGTTGTTACTGCTCACTTGATCTCTCTGCTTTCTCCACGTTGCTTTCTTCACGCAATTCTTCTTCGATCGCAGCCGCCTCTGCTGCAGCCTTTGCGGCTTCCCTCAGTTCTTTTCGCCTTTCACGCTCATAATTGAGATACTCGGTAAAATACTGTTTTTCCAGATCGCTCGTATCCTGCGTGATTATTCGTTTTATACCTTTCTTTGACCTCTTCGGAACGATAATGATACCGAGATATAATACCGCGATCAGAAAGAGGAAGAAGGCGTCTTTATACAGTTCGCGGCTGATAAGCACCGCGACTATTCCCATGATCCCTATGATACCGTACATTATCAGTACGGAACGTCTTTGTCCGAAGCCGGCCGCCATCAGGTGATGATGCAGATGCCCCTTATCGGCATGCATGATGGACTGGTGTTTCAAAGTGCGTCTCAGCATCGCAAACAATGTATCAAAGATAGGCACCGCAAGCGCCAGCATAGGTACCAGAGCTCCGACTACAGTAGCCCTCTTCAATGGAGATATGATAGAAAGAACAGCTATCATATATCCGAGATACAGCGCTCCGCCATCACCCATAAAGGTCTTTGCCGGAGAGAAGTTGTAAGGAAGGAAGCCGATGCATCCGCCGGCTACCGCCACAAGGGCGATGCATACCGGCATCGAGCCCAGTCTTGTTCCATGGATGTATGCTATATACGCGAGCGACAGTGACATTATTGCCACGGAACCCGCTGCCAGACCGTCAAGCCCGTCCATCAGGTTTACTGCGTTGGTTATGCCGACGATCCACAGTACTGTTACGATATATGCCACTCCGGCGCTCAGGATAACATTTGCGTGAGAATCCGTGACCGCGGCGCCAAAGTAATTGCTGATAAATGTGATCCTGATCCCTAGCGCGTAGACCGTGCTTGCAATGGCGATCTGGCCGAGGAATTTGATATGCGGTTTCAGGTCGTACATATCATCAAGAACACCAAGGAAGTACATCAGCAATCCCCCCAGCATCGCGATCATGATCTTGTTGTTCATGCCCGCCGGGATGGTCATGGCAGTCATCGAACCTAAAAAGATCGACATGCCTCCGAAACGCGGAATAGGTTTTTTATGTACTCTTCTCGCGTCTTTCGGTTTGTCAATGATGCCTGCTACATTAGCGATCTTGATGCTGAGAGGAGCGGTCACAAAAGCGATCGCTACACTTATCAGCATGGCTTCTATTATTTTTCCTAAGTAATAATTGATTCCTGTCATTATTTATCAGAGTATGCCGAGATAATATACATAATTGTCTCTCTTAAAATATGTCCTGCCGTTCGACCTGACGTAATGTCCGTAATATTCGGACAGGTAAAATTTTTCATTCCCGTTTTTATCAGTCGTGTGGAATATGTTCTCAGCTTCATGTGCTGTATTGAGCCTTATTACCGCGTCCGGCCTGCCGCTTTTGTTATTATTGCAGTACCATGGCTTTTCGACATATTTAGGGTCCTTGCTTTTGCTGGCATTGGCGACCGGCAGCAGGTTCTCACTGTTCCAATCAAGCGCCAGTATAACGTTATCTTTCTGGACCTGATCACCATCATTGTAGTAACTCAGAAGCAGATAGACGTATTTTTCATCCGCGTCCATTGCCTGGTATGTTCCCGGAAATGCTTCGGTGATAGTAGTGTAGACCAGGCCTATAGCCTCAAAAGTGTCAGGGTCGAATATCATCAGGTTATGATAATTCCTCTGCAGGACTATGTAACAGTCATACTTTTCAACGTAGGCTATTGCCGCAAGACCTCTTTCCTGATGTGTTCTGGTGAAGTAATTGCTGTTGGCATAATAATTATACTTAACATTCTCCTGCCTTGTGATCTTGAGCGTCCGGGCATCAATAAGCGTGATCTCCTGCTTTCTGTGCTCGCGCGCGATAACTACAAGCTTATTTCTCTTGCTGTCATAGGTCATGCCGTTTCCATGCCATGTGTTCAAAACACCGGACCTCGCAACGACACTTCCGTTGCTGATCCTTACCTTAAGGACCCGGCCATGCTGTGTGCTTGTTGAAACCATCAGGTAGTAGGCATATGAACCGTCAGTGCAGCCTCCCTGAACAACAGCATATCCATCATTATCCTCATTGATCATTGAAGTGAGGTTCCAGTCCAGTTTGAGCTCCGGCGTGACGGTCATGCTCCTGAGCGTTCTGTATAAGGATTCGATAAAGCTGACCCTGAACGGGACTGTTTCTATCGAAACAGCACTTTGCGCTATCACCCTCTCATTCCAGTCAAGGGCAACTATTACAAAATCGTACACAGCGCCATGCTCAAGACCCGTGAATGTATGCGAAGTACCTTTCATCCTTATCGCGGTTCCGTTGTTGATCTTCGGAGACGAGATCTCATAATAAACTGCTCCGTCGTATTCGTTCCAGTTTATTTCTACTGTACCGCTCGGATTCTCGTCGATGGTCACATTCTCAAGGAAGCCGATCATCGGTTCCAGATCTTCAACTAATGAGTCGATCACACTGCCCGATTGTTCGGTCTCCTGATCCTCTTCATCCGCCGCAAGCTCTGACGCCGGCGCTGCAGGATCCGCCTGAAGTTCGGCCTCCGGGCTCACTTCATCTGCAGCAAAAACAGATACCGGCAAAGCAAGTACTGCTGCCAGTATGACTGCCATTATTCTGTTGAGCATATGCTCTATTTTCATTTATTCTTCTATATCTTCCTTACCTGTAAAACTTTTTGATCGTATCGGCTATGTATTCGACCTCTTCAGGCTTCAGACCGTAGTACATAGGAAGTCTGAGCAGACGTTCAAAAGTGTTGGTCGTGTATCTGTCTTCACCATGGAATCTGCCGAATCTCGAGCCTGCAGGCGCGCTGTGGAGAGGCACGTAATGGAATGCCGAACCGATGCCGTTCTCTTTAAGGAAAGCTGTCAGTGCTGTTCTTTCCTCAATGTCTTTTGTCTTGATGTAGAACATGTGCGCGTTGTGGGTGCATTCCTCCGGAATGACCGGAAGAACGATGCGTCCTTCTTCTGCAAGCGGGCTGAGGAGCTCATAGTACGCGTTCCAGCTTGCAAGCCTGTCGTTGTTGATCGTGTCAGCCTCTTCAAGCTCCGCAAGCAGATATGCCGCGTTCAGCTCGCTCGGCAGGTATGATGATCCCATGTCCACCCATGTGTATTTGTCTACAGCGCCTCTCAGGAACTTGCTCCTGTCGGTACCCTTTTCTCTTATGATCTCCGCTCTGTCTGTCTTGTCCTCGTCGCGGATCAGCAGGGCTCCGCCTTCACCCATGCTGTAATTTTTGGTTTCATGGAAGCTGAAGCAGCCGTAATCGCCAATGCTTCCGAGCCCTCTGCCCTTATAGAAAGCATAGACGCCCTGTGCCGCGTCCTCTACTACAAGCAGGCCATGTCGTTTCGCGATATCCATGATGGTATCCATCTCGCAGCCGACGCCGGCATAGTGGACCGGAACGATGACCTTTGTCTTTTCTGTTATCGCGTCCTCTATAAGCTTTTCATCGATGTTCTGAGTGTCAGGTCTGATATCAACAAAGACCAGTGACGCGCCTCTCAGAACAAAAGCATTTGCTGTGGAAACGAATGTGTAGGACGGAAGAATGACTTCGTCTCCCGGGCCTACTTCCGTAAGTATCGCCGCCATATCAAGAGCGGTGGATCCCGAAGTTGCCAGAAGAGCCTTGCTTGAGCCCATGGTATCTTCTATCCATTTATTGCATTTCTTTGTGAATTCGCCGTCGCCGCATATCTTATGCGATTCGATGGCCTGTTTGATATAATCCTGCTCCTTGCCGATGTACGGCGGCACATTGAAGTTTATCATCTCGGGTCTCCTCTATCTGTTCCCATACATTTTTTCATAGTACTGCTGGTACTCACCGCTGATGATGTTCTTCCACCAGTCCTCATTATCTAGATACCACTGAATGGTCTTGCGTATGCCGTCCTCGAACTTTGTCTCAGGCAGCCAGCCAAGTTCTTCATGGATCTTCGTAGGGTCGATAGCATATCTCTGATCGTGTCCCTTGCGGTCAGTCACGTATGTGATCAGGCTCTCAGGCTTTCCAAGTTGTTCAAGGATGATCTTTACGACCTCGATGTTGGCCTTCTCGTTGTGGCCTCCGATATTGTACACTTCGCCGACTCTTCCGTTATGGATAACGAGGTCGATAGCTCTGCAGTGATCCTCAACATAGAGCCAGTCTCTTACATTGAGGCCTTCACCGTATACAGGCAGCGGCTTGTCCGCTGTAGCATTTGCGATCATGAGAGGGATCAGCTTCTCAGGGAACTGATAAGGTCCGTAGTTGTTGCTGCATCTGCTGATCGTCACAGGCAGTCCGTAAGTGCGGTGATATGCCATCGCAAGCAGGTCGGCAGCAGCTTTCGATGCCGAATACGGGCTCGAAGCCGTGAGAGGCATGGTCTCAACAAAGAAGAGATCCGGCCTGTCAAGAGGCAGGTCTCCGTATACCTCATCCGTACCTACCTGGTGGAATCTCTTCACACCGTATTTGATGGACGCGTCCATCAGTACCTGTGTGCCCAGGATGTTGGTGCGTAAAAAGAGTCCCGGATCCTCGATCGACCGGTCTACATGCGACTCGGCCGCGAAGTTCACAACTATATCGAATTTTTCCTCAGCGAAGAGCTTGTTGATCGCCTCCGCGTCTGTTATGTCCGCCTTGACGAACTTGAACCTTGGATCATCTATTGCCGGCGCCAGGGTCTCAAGATTGCCCGCGTATGTGAGGGCGTCCAGTCCGACTATCTCATAGTCAGGATGTGCTTTGAGCATATGGAAAACAAAATTACTTCCAATAAATCCGGCAGCACCGGTAACAAGTATCTTTTTCATAATCTCCTCTCAATAAAAAGCGGTGAATTTTTTTGCATACTAAAACGAGCCTATAGATATTAATATTTTATCTTAAAAGACGCGTTCTTTGCAAGATGCACATGGTTCCGCGGAGTCAGGCACTTGAGTTTGCAACGGATGCATTGTAATATATAGATACTTGATTTAGGAGGGATATCAATGAATACAACTTTAAAGAGAATACTCTGCGTTATTCTTGCATTAATTCTTGTCCTGGTCCTTTTCCTATGTATAAAGAATTCCAAGCCGGCTGATACTTCTGAAGATCCTGAAGTCGCTACAGAAAATACAGCGGATCAAGATAACGAGATCTTTTTTTACGAAGAAAGTGATAGCGCCGTGATAGTTCCCCAAAAAAAAGCTGTTGATGAATTCATCGGCTCCTGGACCGCTACTTCCGCGCGAGCTTCGTATCAATATGGCATGGTAAATATCACCATCGAAGAAGGCGGTACATGGAACGGATATATCGCTTATGAAGATCTCAAAGGTACATGGACAGAGATAGAGGACGGGATACATCTCACAAGCGATCTTTTCGACGGTGATCTCAAGTTTACAAAAGATGACGTGCTTGTGATGCTCTACTCACCTAACGAAGACGGCAATTACCTGGTTACAGTTCTTACCGCGGAATAGATATGGGAAAAACGACCGTTACAGCAAATACTGTACTAAGCACAGCAGTCAGACTATTATGCCTGACTGCTGTTGTAATAATGCTTTATATAAGCGTCCATGTATACGGGGCATCTGTTTCCGGGCTGGCCATACTGGCGGCATTCGCGCTGGTCTATGTGCAATTGCCCGGTCTTTTGCTGCTCAGGGCGGCAGGTATCAGACCGAAATATCTGTCCACCACTCTGATGCTGGGCTTCTTCTCGGGCTGGATCATCGATCTGATCCTTTATTTCATCGCAGACTGGCTTCGCGCCGAAATGATCCTTTACGCGGTCTGCCCGCTTTTGAGCATCCTGTATTTGTTCTGCTTCATCAGAGATGAGCGGAAAGGCCTGCCGGTGCGTAAGATCCGCGTCAACAGGATCCCCGTTCTGCTATGTGTGTTCCTGGTGCTGATATTGCTGTACTGCATAATCAACACTCAGTATATGTACATGTCGCCTGAGCTGAGCGAGTCAACATACATGAATCCGGACAAGGCCTATCACATGGGTCTGATCAACTCGCTCTCCCACGACTACCCTCTTGAAAGCCCGTGGATAAAAGGCGTCACGATCAACTACCATATTTTCAGCGAGATACTTATGTCCATACCGGTAAGGCTCTTCGGACTGTCGGCAGACCTGCTCACGCTGTCATTCGGACCGTTCCTGACAGCGTATACATTTGGTCTGTCATTGTACAGCTTCTTCCGCGAGATGTCGGGCAGGCCGGACCGCGCCGGGATATACTGCATAATAGTGCTGCTTTCAAATCTGTATATCACAAGGAACACTACTTCCTCGCTGGCATTCAAATTCATACTTATCAACGATAATTCCGCAGGCTACGGAATGGCTGCGGCTCTTATGACCATAGTGCTGTTCAGGATGTGGTATGACGCATTCGTATCCAAAGCATCCAACAGGCACATACTTCTCGCGCTTCTGACGCTGTTCGTTATGCTCACCGCTGGTATAAAGGGCCCTATGGGCGCGGTAGCAGTCGCCGGCATGTGGGGAACCATGATACTCGGCATCATATTAAGGAAAGTTTCATTTAAGACTCTCCCTTCACTGCTTGCCGTCTCCGCCGGATTCATTCTGGTATATGTCACCGTTCTGGGATCCAAGGGGCAGAGCAACGCCTCAGGCAACTCGGTCATCGAATTCGCTACTATCACAGATATCGCGTTCTGGAAGAAGCCTCTCATAGAGCTTCTCAAGTCATACTCCATTCCGGAAAGCGCCCGCCTGGCCATAGTACTTCTGGTATTTGTGGCGTTCTTCCTGACTGCTTTCTTCATTCCGTTCTGCATCGGCTACATCCGTGAGCTGATACTTGTGCTGTTTGGCCGCAAGCCGTATGAGCCTGCAAAAGTGCTCGTATACGCGGAATTTCTTATCGGCTTCATTGCCATGTTCCTGCTTAACTACAGCGGACACAGCCAGGTATACTTCGGACTTGTGAGCGCCTTCCTCGCGCCGATAATAGCCTTCTGGCTGATAGAGGACCTTGAGGAGAAGGCTCCGGTGTCAAAGCTTGCAAGGTTTTCATTGCGGGCCATCGTCTGCCTTTCCGCGGTCATACTTGTAATGACATCATATTCGCTCATACAGTATTACGACGATCATTTTAAAGAGGCTGCGATACATGCTGATCCTGCCACTGTTTACGACGACGAGTACCTGAGCATCACGCACGACGAATATGAGGCTATGCAATGGATAGAAGAAAACACTGAGAACGACGCCCTTCTGGCGATAGACCGTTACTACAGCGTGGCGCCGGAGGATTACTCTTATCGCGACCGGTGGGCAAACAGATTCTTCCTTTATGCAGTCTACTCAAACCGTTTCAGCTATATTTCCGGATCCGGCTACAATCTTCCAAGAGCGGACTGGCCGGTACGGCAGGAGATGATCGAGACCAACAACCTGCTGTATGAAGAGGATTATGAAGAACGCGGCGAGCTGGCACGCGAGCTCGATATCGATTACGTCGTCGTATCCAAACGCTTTACCGGAGATCCTGATCTCGAAAACGATGACTACGAACTCTGCTATTCAAACGATGATGTCGATATCTACCGTATAGACGACGAGCAATGATCTGACGAACAATGATCTGAAAATAAAAAATACCGGAAGGCGGGCTCTGACTCGTCTTCCGGTATTCTCTTTACAGTTTT